>DATMUN010000363.1:0-3282 GCA_035563895.1 Occallatibacter sp.
AATATCGTCGAGTTCGAGCCGCGTTATTTCACCAGCTCGCAATCCCAATCGATCAAGCAACAGCAGAATCGCGTAATCGCGGCGGCCCGTTGAGGAGTGCCGATTGATGGAGGCCAAAAGCCGGCGTACGGCATCCGCTGGAATCGCCCGAGGGATCGACGTCATCGACCAGTTGGCAACTGTGGGAACAGCAACGGCTAAATCGTGCTGGATGTCTCCACGATAGCGAGCATAGTGTAGGAACGATCGCAGCGCGGACGTCAAGAGTTTTGCGCGCTTCAAATGCAGACGCGAGGCTGCGCGGCGAACAAATCGCACCACATCGTCCGCGCGCAGGCGTGACAACCTCACCGGTCCGATGCCGAACTGATCGGCAAGGAAGTTGCGGACGAACGGCATGTAATTGACAACGGCCGCTTCCGACAGAGCGCGTTCATTACGTATGTAACACTCGAATGCTTGTACGACTTTCTCGATCGGTGTCAGACGACATGGTGCGGCCTTCTCTCTAAGCACCACGCCCTGAGAACGCAGATAGTCGAGGAAGTGCTCTAGCGCCGCAGCGTCACCGCTGCGGACCTGCACGTGGCGCGCGCGGGATCGCAAATACCGAGCCTGATGCTCGGCAGAAACACGGCACACTTCGACAGGGTGCTGCCCGAGCCACCGGCTAAAGCAAGCCGCGAGCAAAACTTGCCGGTACCGTGAATATCGCGCATATCCTTGATCGCGTGCCCACTTCACAAACCCACTGATGTGCGCCGCCAGTGGACCCTCCAGCGGTCGCGATGGAACAATTTCGTCACCGATGATGACCTTCATGATCAGCTCCTTGCCCCAGTTCAAAAGGGCCTACAGGAGCCAAACTATGTCGACTCAGTGCGATTATTTGCCCGAAAAACCCGGCAGGAATGGAATTACTCGGCAATAGTCAGGGAGGCGGAATAGTGTCGCCTATTTATCATGAACAATAGCCGGCATTGCTTCGCCACTCATCTGCTCGAAGCCGGCGCCGATCTGCGCACCATTCAGATTCTGTTAGGCCATCAAAGTTTGGAACAAACTGCCATCTACCTCCATCTCTCCAAACGTCACCTGAACGCCACACCGAGTCCGCTGGACTCGCTACAACTGAAAGACGAGTCAGCACAGGAAGGGTAGATGAGCCGGCCACCCTTGGAGGTGGCCGATCTCATCCGCAGCGCAGGAGCTGCTTTTATCGAACGAAATCGCCGGTGGATCCGCTGGCAGCACGTCAAAGTGCTGTTGGCCATTGCGCGGTGTCGCACCGCCGCACTCGGCGGTCATGTCGATCAATGCACCCGCTGCGGGCATCGCGCCACTATTTCCTACAACAGCTGCCGCAACCGCCACTGCCCGAAGTGCCAGACGGCGGCACGCGATCGCTGGATCGCCGCGCGTCAAAAGGAGCTTCTCCCGACGCGCTACGTCCATGTGGTCTTCACACTCCCTGCGTCGTTGGCGCCCTTGGCGTTACAGAACAAGAAGTTCATCTATAGCCTGTTGCTGCGCGCCAGTGCGGAGACCCTTCTGGAAGTCGCTCGTGATCCCAGACACCTTGGCGCGGAAATTGGTTTCTTCAGCGTGTTGCACACTTGGAACCAAAAGCTCGGCCCGCACCCCCATGTCCATTGCGTCGTTCCTGCCGGCGGGTTGAGTCTCGATCACACGCACTGGATCAAATCACGCTCGCGATTCTTTCTCTCCATCAAAGTGCTTCGTCGCGTCTTCCGCGGCAAGTTCGTGGCCGCTCTCCGGCAAGCCTTCCATCACGGTCGGCTCCGCTTCCACGGAAACCTGACCCCGCTCACGCAGCCCAACACCTTCGCTGCTTGGCTACGCTCACTGTTCCGAAAAGATTGGGTGGTCTACGCGAAGCGTCCCTTCGGCGGTCCGGAATACGTGCTCCAGTATCTCGGTCGTTACACCCACCGCGTTGCCATTTCCAATCATCGTTTGGTTTCTTTTGCGGATGGCCAAGTCACCTTTCGCTGGCGCGATTCCGCTCACAACAACGAACAGAAGCTCGTGACCGTAGCGCAGGATGAATTCTTACGACGCTTCCTGTTGCACCTGCTCCCCAAAGGTTTCGTGCGCATCCGCAACTTCGGTTTCCTGGCCAACCGGCGACGAGCCACTCTCCTGCCGCTTTGCTTTCACTTGTTAGGCGCGGCACAAGAACCACCAGCCCAACAAGATCTTTCATCCGCCAGTGACTCACATGACTTGTGGCGCTGCCCCAAGTGTGGTGGCCCGATGAAGGTCATCGAGCGACTTACCGCTGCCGAAATCCAACTTCGCTCACCACCGTTGCTCACTTCTGCCGCATGAAACCACTCTCTCGAGCCCGAATCCTTGGCGCGTTTCGACGTGCTCTGTCTCTGTGCGTCTTAACGCAGAACAAAACTCCATTCCCAACTTCCTCAGCGCGGCTTCCCCGATACTCTCTTGCTACCGTCTCCTCCCGGAGTCTTCTGCCGCGCTCTGCCGCACAGTCCGGCCACCACTCCACACCGCTGTCTTCTCTCATTCAACCTCCATAGGGCCCGCGTCCGCCGCAACCACAAGCGGCTTCCTTCTAGCGGCTTAATCGAACGCGCGCAGAGCTCCATGCACAGCTTCACTCCCTCGCCAAAACGCGCGTCCGATTAAGTACTAGCGCCAACAAGAAACTGAGAATCGATAACTTCAGGATTGCCGTCATCCAGAAACGATCACCTTTTTGGAGTTCTCCTTAAGTCAGCTCTCGGTCTGCCGAAGGGCATGCTCGATGCGCCGATCAGGAATTAGCCAGAGCAGCGCGACGAAGACGTAGATCGCTTGTGCCATCCAGGGAAAAAAAAGACTGCTGACTATCCCGGCCACATACAATATCGGCGAAACCTTTCCCTTCCAATCGCTGCCAATCGCCTTGCGGAGCACCGAGGTTGGTCCCTGCGAGACAATGAGGGCCTGCTGCAGGATGAAATATGCGATGCCTGCCATTAGCAAGACGAAACCGTACAGTGCAGAGGGCGGAAGCGCAAAATGATTCTGGCCCATCCAACCGGTCGCAAATGGGAATAGTGACAGCCAGAACAGCAAGTGCAGATTAGCCCACAGAATCGACCCAGTAACGCGAGTCGTGGCGTGCAGCATGTGGTGGTGATTGTTCCAGTAGATGCCGACGTAGACAAAGCTCAGCACATAGCTCAGGAACACCGGGAAGAGCGGCGCAAGCGCCGCCGGATCGTTGCCGTGCGGCACTTTCAGTTCCAGCAC
>DATMUN010000364.1:0-2124 GCA_035563895.1 Occallatibacter sp.
CCCGCCGCACGCAGTTCCGATTCCGCATCCTTCCTCCCACCCCCGAGCGTCTAATCTGGTAAAGGGACTCGAGGAGCCCACCATGAACGCCCTCAAAACGACTTTCCTGCTCACCGTGCTGACTCTGCTGCTGGTTCTCGCCGGGGAGTACCTCGGCGGCACCAACGGCGCTCTCATTGCCTTCGCCATCGCCGCGGCCACCAACTTCTTCAGCTACTTCTACTCCGACAAGCTGGCCCTTGCCATGTACGGCGCGCAGCCCGTCACGCGCGATCAGCTGCCCCGCGCCTACGAAGTCGTCGAGCGGCTTACCGCCAAGGCCGGCATCCCCATGCCGAAGATCTACGTGATCCCCACCGACTCGCCCAACGCCTTCGCCACCGGTCGCAGCCCGCAGCACGCCTCCGTCGCCGTCACCCACGGCATCCTCGGCCTGCTCAACGACGACGAGCTCGAAGGCGTCCTGGCGCACGAGCTCGGCCACGTCCGCAATCGCGACATCCTCACCAGCTCCATCGCCGCCACGCTCGCCGGAGCCATCGCGCTCCTCGCCCGCATCGCCTACTTCGGCGCCATCTTTGGCGGCTACGGCGGCGGCGACCGGCGTGACCGCGAAGGCGGCGGCCTCGGCGCCATCGTTATGCTCTTCCTCGCGCCCTTCATGGCCATGCTCATCCAGCTCTGGGTCTCGCGCACCCGCGAGTACGAGGCCGATCACACCGGCGCCGAGCTCACCGGCAACCCTTACGCCCTCGCCAGCGCACTCGAGAAGATCTCCACCTACAGCCAGCGCGTGCCACTCGTAGCCTCGCCCAGCTCCGCGCACCTGTTCATCGTGCAGCCGCTGCTTTCCGGCGACACCTTCGCGAGCCTCTTCTCCACCCACCCGCCGATCAAGAAGCGCATCGAGCGCCTCATCGGCCGCCCCTCCGTAAACGGCATCATCCAGTAACCAGCCGGGGGTGCCCCCGGTCCCTCGCATTCGGGGACCGGGGACAGAACTCTCCCTCGAAGACGTTATGCTTCTGAAATGAGAGTTCTGCTTCGCACGATCCTCTACCTCGCGCTCATCGTATGGCTTGGCGCGGAAATCTTCCTTCCCATCGCCGCTTCGGTCACCTTCACCACGCTCCAGCCCGACACCCACACCGCAGGCACCATCGTCGGTACCCTACTGCGCATCCTGCACGGCGTTGGACTGGTCTCCGGCCTCGTAGCGCTCGTGCTGCTAGCGCTCGCCCCCGCATGGTCCATCTACAAGCCGCGCACCGTCATCGCGCCCATGGTCCTGCTGGTGCTCACGCTCGCCTGCACCGCCTACTCGCAATACGGCATCATCCCCGCCATGGAGCGCGACCGCATCGCCGCCGGCGGAGCCATCGACACCGCCGACCCCACCAGCCCCTACACCGCGCACTTCAACAGCCTGCACGTGCGCAGCGAGCGTATCGAGGGCGTCGTGATCCTCCTCGGCATCGCCACCGTCTCCCTGCTCGCCTACGCTGAAACCGCGCGTCTCTGAGTGGGAAGCGCCGACCGTTCGCCGCTCCCGCTTCCTGTATCATCGAAGAGGCCCACGCGCGCAGATTCACTCCGTGTGGGCCCTCACAGGAAGCTCATGATCGCCGCCATCCCAGGCCTGCCACACTCAGGCAAATCCGCGCTATCCCAAATCCTCTTCGAGACCAGCATCGAGGACGGCACCCGCATCTCCGGCGCCGCCCGGGCCCGGCTCCGCGGGTGAACGGCGTGATCAAGCTCTCAATCCTGCTCGGAATTCTCGCAGCACTGGCCGACATCGCGGGCGGCATCGTCCTCGTGCGCTCCCGAGGCGTGGAGCGCTACCTGCGCTACTTCGTCGCGCTCGGCGCAGGCTTCCTCATGGCCACAGCATTGCTCGAGATGACGCCCGAAAGCCTCAAGCTCAGCCCCACCCTCGGCCCCATCCTCATCATGCTCGGCTACTGCGTCGTCCACCTGCTCGAGCACACCATCAACGCCCACTTCCACTACGGCGAAGAGACCCACAGCAACGAGTTCGTCTCGCGCCACACCAGCTACTCCGTGCTCGGCGGCCTCAGCGTCCACGCACTCTTTGACGGTGTCGCCATCGGCTCCGGCTTC
>DATMUN010000365.1:0-2815 GCA_035563895.1 Occallatibacter sp.
CCTCGCACCTGATCGTAGCATCGATTTCCGCATTGGCGTGCACATCGGTGACGTGCTGATCCGCGCTGGAGACCTGTTCGGAGACGGTGTGAACATTGCTTGTCAAATCGCACCCAAGTACGACCCCCTTTTCGCGGCCAAGAATGACCCCTTTGACGGAGCCGAGACCGGCGGCGCGGAGGCCCACATAGCGGAGCAGAGCCGGTCTTGGCGGGCGGCGAGTGGCGAGCGGGCGGTTATGCGCGGTTCTTGAAGCGCCAGCTTTCGTTGCCGGTCTCGATGATGTCGCAGTGGTGTGTCAGCCGGTCGAGCATGGCGGTGGTCATTTTGGCGTCGCCGAAGACTTGCGGCCAATCTGCGAAAGCGAGATTGGTGGTGATCAGCAACGACGTGTTCTCATAGAGCTTGCTGATCAGGTGGAACAACAGCTGGCCGCCGGATTGGCTGAACGGTAGGTAGCCGAGTTCGTCGATGACGATGAGATCGTGGCGCAGGAGCTTCTCGGACAACCGGCCACTGCGACCGGCGGCCTTTTCCTGTTCTAGCTGATTGACCAGGTCGACCAGGTTGAAGAAGCGCCCCCTGGCGCGGGTGCGGATGACCGCCGAGGCTACAGCGATGCACAGATGGGTTTTGCCGGTGCCGGTGCCGCCGATGAAGATTGCATTGCGCTTAGCGTCCAGGAAGGTGCCGGTGGCGAGTTCGCGAACTTGCCCTTCATCGATCGGCGTATCGGCGAAGGTGAACGTGTCGATATCTTTGAGGACCGGGAACTTGGCTCCTCCGATACGATAGCTTATCGAGCGGGCCTGGCGGTGGGTGCGTTCGGCCCGGATCAGGCTGGCGATGAGCGGATAGATCTCATCGCGCCGGGCAAGACCCTTACCGGCAATCTCATCGAAGCTGGCGCGCATGCCGTAAAGCTTCAGTTCGCTCATGGCTTCCAGAATCTCGTGGCGTTCCATCAGGCAATTTTCCTTATGCTGTCGTAGCGGCCACAATCGGCCGTGGGCTCGATCTTCAGGCGAAGCGCGTCGGGCGTAGTGATGCTGGGCGGCGTCGCGGGCTGACGGCGGCGCGCCAACACTGTCAGGATCACATCGCCACTAGCGATGCCGGCCTCCAGCGCTTCCGCACAGGCGGCCTCGACCGCGGCCAGGCCGTGATCGAGCACCGCGCCTAACACCTTGACGAACTGTCGATCCCCGTCGGCGTGTTGCTTCAGCTTGGCGCGAACCTGGGTCAGCGCGGGCGGCAGTGCCCAGTCTTTGAACGGAGCACCGTTGCGCAAGGCGCCGGGCTTCTTCATCAGCACCGGCAGATAATGCCAGGGATCGTAGATGATCTGGTCGCGCCGGAAGTGGCGCGGATGATCGGCGACCACCTCGTCGCCCAGCAGCACGACGATGCGTTCGGCATGGGAGCGCACCAGCACCATCCGGCCGGCGGCCCGCGCATCAACGCTGTAGCGGTTATGATCGGCCATGATCAGGCAAGTGGTGCTGGCCCTGACTGCCTTCTCGACGAACCCGTCGAATGGGCCGCGTAGCGCCATCAGGCTCGTGCGCTCTTCTTGGAATACGTCCCAGACGGTCCGATCCTTGAACTCAGGATGCTTGGTTCGCTGGGCGTAGGCGATGCACTGATCTTCCAGCCACGCATTGAGCTCGGCGAGACTCTTTACCCGCGGCTTGGGCCGGAACATTTGGTCGCGCAGATTGCCGACCTGGTTCTCAACCTGACCCTTCTCCCATCCCGACGCGGGGGTGCAGGCCACCGGTTCGATCAGATGGTGCGAGCACATCTGCAGAAAGCGGAGATTATATCGGCGCGCCTTGCCGACGAAGATCGCCTCCACCGCCGTCTTCATGTTGTCGTAGATGCCGCGCCGGCAGACCCCGCCATAGAACCGGAACGCCTTGTCGTGGGCGTCAAACACCAACTCCTGGGTCTCGCGAAAGTAGACGCGCACAAACGGCATGCGGCTGTGCGACAGCTTCATGTGCGCCGCCTTGACCGTCAGCGGCAGGCCCGCAAGCGTGATCGTCTCGTGGCTCCAGTCGAACTGGTAGGCCTCCCCAGGCGCGAAGCTCATCGGCACATAGGCATGGACCGGAACGCGGGCTCGTTCGTCGCGCCAAGCCTTGACGAACCGATGCACGCTGTCGTGGGCGCCGTCATATCCGCGCCCACGCAGCTCCTCAAACAGCCGCTGGGTCGAACGGCGTTCCCGCTTCGGCAGCTTCGCTTCCTTCTCCAGAATCTCCGTCAGAGCCTCAACCCAATCGCCGAGCTTGGGCGAGGGCTGAACCCCGCGCTCGTACTTGAACTCGGTCAGGGGGCCCCGCACGACCTTGCGCACCGTCGCGCGCGACACCGACAGCGTCCGCACGATCTCCTTGATGGAGCGGTGTTGCTCAAAATAGGCGCGTCGTATCTCCCCGATCTTGTCCACGCCAATCATTCCCCAAAGTCCTCCCCAGCCCATCAGGGCTAAAGGGAAGGACGCTGACACAAGACGTCAGAAGGGGTCGGAATTGGATGCGATAATCCCCCTCAGGGGGTCACTATTGCCCGCGAATTTGCACGTTGAGATCGACCTCGATGCTGATCGTACATCGGACCTGGGCAATTCAGGAGTAACTGAGAGGTGACATCGCGTCATCGCGATGCCGCTTCGCGACTCCTTGGGAAGCCCGCTGGTGAGTCATTTTCCGAGCGCTAGTGATTGTAGCGCGCAGCGGCCAAATCGCACCAGTGGATTCGGCAAGCCCGGCAAACAGCATTGCGCAAAAAAGATGAGACCGCCCTTCCG
>DATMUN010000366.1:0-3437 GCA_035563895.1 Occallatibacter sp.
AGCATATTGAAGATGAACCCAGCCAGTACCAGCGTGGTGACAACGGCGGTGATGTCGAGGATGCGGCGAAGCCGTTTCCAGCGCTTTCTCTGCGGATCGTAGAAGATTTGGCGTTCGGGCATGGGTCACTTTTTTCGTGTAGGTCTGCCGAATCAGCCCGGAGGAATTGCCAGAGGGGAGCCGATTGGCAGAATGAAGGTGCGCGCAGGCCGCCGTGGCGGTCTAGGCTATACATTACGAATCGTATGGAAGCCGCCCGCATGAGTCAATCGAACCGCATCTCCTCCAAGGCAGCTGCGTCGGTCGCGCTGGCGCTGGCCGCGGGGCTGGCGTTGCGGCTGTGGATGCTGGCACGGTTCTTCGAGGTCAGCGGCGACTCGCTGGTTTACGGCGGGATTGCGAAGAATCTGCTGCTGCACGGACGCTACGCACTCACGTTTGGTGCGGAGCAGATGTTTTCTACTCTGATTCGCCTGCCGGGATATCCGATTTACCTTGCTGGTTGCTTCAAGCTGTTCGGCATTGACAACTACGCGCCTGCGGTGTGGGTGCAGATTGTGCTCGATCTAGCGGGCTGCCTGCTGGTGGCTGACTGCGCGCGCCGCGTGGCGCAGGAGCGCTGGCGCGGAGCGGCGTTTCACGGATCGCTGTGGCTGGCGGCGATGTGTCCCTTTACAGCGATCTACGCGGTGAGCCCGCTGACGGAGACGCTGACGCTGTTTGCGCTGGCGTTGGCGCTCTGGGCGATGGTGCGCTTTCGCGAGCAGCAGCGTTGGGCGTCTGCGCTGACGTTTACTTTCGCTGTTACGCTGGCGTCGCTTCTGCGGCCCGATGGCGCGCTGGTAGCGGTTGCGCTGGCTCCGGCGTTACTGGTTGGCGCGCGTGGAGCGGAGCTGCGTGCGCGGCTGCGGATGGCTCTGGTGTGCGCGCTGCTGGCGGCAGCGCCGTTTGCTGCGTGGACCTGGCGCAACTGGCAGGTGTTTCGCGTCGTTCAGCCGCTGGCCCCGAAGTCTGCCACAGACCCGGGAGACCAGACGACGCCGGGCTGGGATCTCTGGGTGAAGACGTGGTGCCTGGATTTTGTGTCGACCTACAGCGTGGCGTGGAACGTTCCCGGCGATACGCTCGACCTGAACCAGCTACCCACGCGAGCATTTGACTCTGATGCGCAGCGTGCCGAGACAGAGGCGCTGGCCGCGAAGTACAACGGCAACGGCTTCAACCTGATGCCGGAGATCGACGCGGGCTTTGCGCGGCTGGCGGAGGAGCGCATTCATGCGCATCCGTTGCGGTATTACATAGGATTGCCGACCGGGCGCGTGGTGGATATGTGGCTGCGGCCACGGGTTGAGAATCTGCCTATCGATCTGGATTGGTGGAATTACGCGCGCCATCATGCCGAGACACGCTTCTCGTGGTTCTACGTTGCTCTGAATCTTGTTTACGTGGGACTTGGCGTGGCTGGCTTATGCCTGCGGCCCAGGCTGTGGCCTTGGCTCGCGGGCTACATGGTGCTGCGCAGCGTGATGCTGCTGACCATTGTGCCGCCAGAGGCGCGCTATACGCTGGAGTGCTTCCCGATACTGTTTGTGCTGGGAGGCGCGGCGATAGCGCAACTCGCCGCGCGCTTCAGATCAGTAATCGCCGATCACTGACTACAGTTCTTAGTGCTCGACAAACTGGGTCTTCGTGTCGGTTTTGAATTTGAAGGCGTCGGTGGGCAGCGCCTGGTTGACCTTGATATTGAAGTAGACGCAGACGCGCGTCTGTCCCTGCCCTTGATCGAAGACCTGCTTCAGACTCACGGCGCGGGCCGTGTCGATCCAGACCGTCACCTTAGGCAGGTTCTTGCGCACCGTAGGGTCTTTGGCGACCAGCTCGAGCTTCTCGGTCTTCACGCCGTCGAGGGTTTCAGCGCCCGCGTACTTCACGTCCCACTTGTCGGCGAGGTCCTTACCGCTGGCGCCGAAGCCGAGCATGATGTAGCTCTCGAACTTGCCTGCGCTCTTGAACGTCGTCACCTGGTCGATCAGCGGCTCAAACAGGCGCAGCACACCGCCCGAGTAGGAGTAGGTACGGGGCGAGGGGTTGCCATTCATCTCGGCGATGTGCGCGGACATCTGGAAGGCGGTGCCTTTTCGGTCGTAGTAGGCCGTGCCCTTCTGAGTGTCCCTCTCCGGAATCGGGTCGGTCTGGTAGGTGTCGAACTGGAAGTCGGCCGATGTGGAGTGGAAGTTCGCGGCGGAGATGTCGAGCTCATGCAGTACGCGCGTCAGGTCATCGGCGGCAAAGGCGGAACGCACCGGCAGGCCGAGCATCAGCAGCGCTGCGGCAGCGATCAATTTCGATCGAAAGGGCATAAATGTCCTCAGAATTTGGAGTGCCACAAGGCTATAGACACGGAATTGCGCTTAACGATGCGCCCAAATCTTCCAAACCAGGTTGCCGTCGGCGTCCTGGGCCGTCTCCCAGCGTTCGACGAAGACTGCGTCGCCCGCGATGGGCTCGATCGCCTTGCGCAGGATGTTCTTCATCTGACTGTCGCTTGCGCCTGCGGTCGGCGGTACGTCGGTGGCTCGCATCGTTACGATTACACCGCGTCCGCCGTCGCCCACCACCTGTATGGGATGCGCCAGCGCCGATGGGCTGGTCGGCTTCGCGCCGAAATCCCACAAGAACGGCGTGACGAAGATGAACAGCAGGATCAGGGAGACCATCACGTCGTAGTGAAAGCTGCCACGCGGCTGGGTCCAGTAGAAGTACGTCTTCAGAATGCGGTTCATTGCCAACCTTGCTTCGTGATGCGTTCAAGGCCGCCCATGTAGGGCCTGAGCGCCTCGGGCACGACGATGGAGCCGTCGGCCTGCTGGTAGTTCTCAAGTATGGCGAGCCAGGTGCGGCCTACGGCCAGGCCTGACCCGTTGAGTGTGTGTACGAACTCGCTCTTGCTCTTGCCACCCGGCGTCTTGAAGCGGATGTTGGCGCGGCGCGCCTGGAACGAGTCGAAGTTCGAGCAGGAAGAGATCTCGCGGTAGAGCTGCTGGCCCGGAAGCCAGACTTCGAGGTCGAAGGTCTTGGCCGACGAGAAGCCGGTGTCGCCGGTGCAGAGCAACATGCGGCGATAGGGCAGGCCCAGCGCTTCGAGAATTTCTTCGGCGTCGCGCGTGAGCCGTTCGTGCTCGGCGTCGGACTCCTCGGGGCGTGCGAACTTGACCAGCTCAACCTTCTGGAACTGGTGCTGGCGGATGATGCCGCGCACGTCTTTGCCGTAGGCGCCGGCCTCGGCGCGGAAGCACGGCGTATAGGCTGTGAGCCGGATGGGGAGGCGCGCTTCGTCAAGAATCTCGTCGCGATAGAGATTGGTGACGGGAACCTCGGCGGTCGGAATCAGCCAGTGGTCGTTGTCTTTGAACTCGCCGCGGGTTACGGCTTCGGCG
>DATMUN010000367.1:0-4734 GCA_035563895.1 Occallatibacter sp.
GGCGAGTAGGCCACGCCCGCCTCAATCGCCTCGTCCTTGAATGTGCCATCCTTCTGGTTCACGTAGTAAGTCGCTGAGGTCGAGTCATTAGCCACATAGATATTCGGCCAGCCGGAGTTATCCAGGTCCGCCGCCGCGCAGCTCAGCGCATAGGTTCCCAGCGTCCCCCACATCCCGGCCTTCTCGCTCACGTCCGTAAATGTCCCATCGCCGTTGTTGTGGTAGAGCAGGTTCTTTCCGCCCTCCAGCCCCGGCGGCCCGCACGCCACAACAATTCCCTTGTACGTGCAGTTCGCATCCTCCGGCGTCGGCGTAGTCTTCAGGTCCAGGTCGATGTAATTGCCCACAAACAGGTCGAGCCGCCCGTCCTTGTCGTAGTCCACAAACGTGCAGCCTGAGTTCCACCGCAGCCTGTCCTGCAGCAAGCCCGCTTCCTTCGTCACATCCGTGAACGTGCCATTCCCGTTATTGCGAAACAGCGCATTCTGTCCGTAGTAACTCACAAACAGGTCGTTCCACCCGTCGTTGTTGTAATCGCCCACGCAGCACGCCTGCCCCCAGCCCGCGCGTGCCAACCCAGACTTCAACGTCACATCCGTAAATGTGCCATCGCGATTATTCTTGAACAGCCGGCACACGGGAACGCCCTTGCCGATCTCCGCCGCGGTCGGATAGAACCCCGTCTCCGTGTGTCCGCCAAAGCCCTCCAGCCGCCACCCGTTGACGAGGAAGATATCCACCCAGTCATCGTGGTCGTAGTCGAAGAAGGCCGCGCCGCATCCTGTCGTCTCCAACAGATATTTGTTCCTGTGCTCGCCGCCGAAGATCATCTCCACGTCGAGCCCGGCCGCGTGGCCCACATCCACAAACTGCACACCCAGCGGCGTGCCCGTCACCGGCGAGGGCGCGCCCTTCGGCGCAGGTCGTGCCGCAGCTTCATACGACTGCCGCGCGCTGCCCTTCGTCTTCTCAGCCGATTGCTGTGCCCACGGCAGCGGGCGCGCCATACTCAGCACGTCTTCCAGACTCAATACCAGTGCGGTCCTCGAAAGCGACTTCAGAAATCCACGGCGATTCAATGCCAAAACAGGGTTCTCCCCTCGCGCCCCAGCTCATATCCGGCAAGGTGCGCTTCAATCCACCGAGTATAGACAGCCGCATGCAACTCGTGTCCTGCTTCGATACACCATCTCCGGCAAAAACCCTACGAAACCCGAAGTCGTCCCACCTAGGTCACCATGCGATTGGTTACATTCGCATGGAAACACCCAATTGGGGGATTGTGACGGCCAGCACACCTCGCTATCCTCCACCCCATAGAAGTCTAGATACAAGCGAGGTTCCCCATATGCTCGAGATGCCGTCGATGGACTACTACGAGTTCCTTCAGATCAGCCCCAATGCTGAGGCTGAAACCATTCACCGTGTCTACCGCTTCCTCGCCGCGCGCTTCCATCCGGATAACCCTGAGACCTCCGATCCTGAGAAGTTCGCAATGCTGCGCCACGCCTACGACGTACTCTCCGATCCCACGCTCCGCGCCGAGTACGACCACAAGTACTTCACCGATCCTCACGACGCTCCGCCCATCTCGAACTCCGTCGATTTCATGGACGATCTCGAGGGCGAGCTCAATCGCCGTCTCGCCGTACTCGCGGTGCTTTACTATCGCCGCCGCAACAATCCCTACTCGCCCGAGGTCGGCCTCGGTGAAATCGAAGCGCGCATGGGCTTCCCGCGCGACTACCTCGACTTCACCACCTGGTACCTCATGCGCAAGGGCTACATCACCCGCGCCGACAACTCCGACTTCACCCTCACCGCCGAGGGCATCGACTTCGTTGAAGCGCAGCGCGCGCACATCCCCATGCTCAACATGCTGCTCACCGACGGCTCCGCAATCCGCACCTACGCTGCGCCGCGCGACCCCTTCGCCGATGACGAAGAGGCCGGCCCCGTCGCTGATCGCGGTGCATCAGCACACGACGAGCATAATCACGGCACGATGGACGATCACGCACTCGCAGCTAGCTCCAGCAACGTAGAAGAGTCTGCGGAGCACACGTCTCTCGTCCCTGTCTCCGCCGATCCAGTTGAGGATCACGGCTTCGACCTCAACGCGATCCGCGCCGCCGCCGTCCGCAACCCGCTGTCCTACGACCTCGCCAACCTAACCGAGCGCCGCAAGGGCACCGCCGACCGCCGCACCGGCCAGCCCGACACGCGCCTCGCCTTCAGCCGCGAACGCCGCCGCCGGCAAAGCGATCGTCGCGGCGCCCGCGTCAACTAACTCCGTACCAGCAGGCATCAACAAAAGGGGCCCGGCATCCACGCCGGGCCCTTTGTCATTTGCCGCGTCTCCCGCATCGCTGTCATGCACCACATCGCCATGCAGCATGTCGCTCGCGCAATATTTCGTCACAGTTTAGTTACCTGCAATCACATTCTCTGCTCCAGGCAGCTCGACAACAGCGACAATCAGCAGATGGGTGCGATTCGCATGAAATTTCCCGTTGGAAACCTGCTCGGCTTGTTAGTTTGCTGCGCCATCTCCGTGGCATGGGGTGTCTTGCTCGTCCGGATCATGTCCTACCCGCTTGGCGACTTCCAGGCTGTTTTTTACGCCGCCCGCACAGCGCTTCATCACCTCGATCCGTACAACGCAAGTCAATTCCTGAGTGTCTATCGCGCCGACAACCAACCGATCCCTGCTGAGCCGGACTCATTCTCTGTCTTCTTCTATCAAATCGCAACGTGCATCAACCTGCCCACATCGCTATTTCTGCTTCTTCCCTTGGCAGCCTTACCGTGGGCCATTGCTCAATCCACGTGGATGATCCTTACCACCTTCAGCATGTTCGCTGCAGCCCTGCTAATCTGGACACTTTCCAGGGCTTTTGCGCCTGACATTGCGATCATATTCACCTGCTTGATGCTCTCGAACTTCGCAATTGTTCTTTCCAACGGTAATCTCGCAGGAGTCGCCATCAGTCTCTGCGTCATTGCCACCTGCTGTTTCATTCAAGACAGGTACATTCCCATCGGCGTCCTATGCCTTGCCGTCAGCCTTGTCATCAAGCCGCACTGCTCCGCGCTCATCTGGGTCTACTTCATGCTGGCTGGCAAGGCTCAACGGAGGCGTGCAATCTCAACCGCCATCGCGGCGGCTGTCATCTTCCTCTGTGCTGCAGTCTGGGCAACCGTTGTTTCCCCGCATTGGATCACTGAACTGAGCGCCAACCTGAACCAGGCCTCCGCAATGGGCAATCTCAACGATCCTGGCCCTACATCGCTCGCCAACAACATGGCCATCGGGGTAATTGACCTGCAGGCACTCCTGAGCCTGATTAACAATAAGCCGTCGTTTTACAATCCGCTGGCTTATCTTCTCTGCGCAATCTATTTGTTTTTATGGGCGCGTCACACCTTTCGGCTGCGAAGCAAATCGATCAATCCCTGGATCGCACTCGCGCCGCTTGTGCCCATCTCATTGCTAGTCACATACCATCGCCCATACGACGCCAAGTTATTGCTTCTGCTGGTTCCTGCCTGTGCCATCATCTGGGCCCGTGGTGGAGCGCCTCGTTGGCCTGCATTCCTGCTTACCGCACTGGCAATCTTGTTCACAAGTGACATGGTCCTGCTGGTCCTGACAACGCTCTTCGTCGTTCAGGGCGCTCCGTCACATTTACTTGGCCCGTTGCCGGAAACTGCCAAGGCTCTTATTGAGCGTCCTGCCCCGCTTGCCCTGTCCGCGGTAGCCCTCTTCTATTTATGGTTCTACCTTAAACATGCCGGAGGAATGCCGTCGGACCTCCGTAGCGCATAATTCACGCCACCACGGTCAGAAATCCTGCATCCGGCGTTCCTTCCGCCGCAGCCGCCAATACTCCGCCGCCACCCACGCCACACTCGTCCCGAGCAGCAGCGCAATAATCCCCTGCGAGATCACGCAGTACAAACACCACACCTGCAGCACCAGCTCCTCAATAAAGCTCAGCCGCAGCGCAAAGCAGAACGCCGCCATCGCCGCCAGCATCAGCGCAAACCGCTGCCGCGCCAGCGCCAGCCCCGCCAGCAGCAGATAGCCCGCAATTCCCACAGCCGCCACCGGCACGTGCCGCACCTCGGCATACGGACTGTGGTTCACAATCCCGCAATCCCACTTCGCGTTGATCGAGCACGGTTCCGTCTCGGTCGAATAGTGCACACGCAGTGCAAGCCCCGAAACCACCATCCCCGCCACAGCCAACAACGCCAACACGTATCGCATCACCATCCATCCTACCGTCCACCACCGCCCACTGTTCACTGTCCACCGCCCACTGTTCACTGGTACGATTACCTCTGGAGAACCAAACCGTACGATGACCCCCACCACGGCACACGAACAGACCCGTCTCATGGTGCAGACCGCCGCCCGCGTCTGCGAAGACAAGAAGGGCGAAGACACCCGCATCCTCGAGCTCGACCCCGCCGACTCCGGCCTCGCCGATTTCTTCCTCATCACCTCAGCCCTCAACGACCGTCAGGCCCTCGCCATCTCGGATGAGATCGAGCTCACCCTCAAGCGCGACTTCGGCGTCTACGCCAACTCCGTCGAGGGCCGCCGCAAGGGCGACTGGATCCTGCTCGACTACGTCGACTTCGTCATCCACGTCTTCCTCGCCGAGCGCCGCGCCTTCTACGACATAGAGCGCCTCCGCAAGTCCGCGCGCCCGCTCACCCCGGCCG
>DATMUN010000368.1:0-6382 GCA_035563895.1 Occallatibacter sp.
GAGCGCGTCACGCTGGTTAAAGCGGGCTGCGCCATCCATCGCACCGTAGAACTCGGCCTCGCGGGCGATGGCCTGACGGCGGCGGCGTGCCTCTGCCTCGTCGATCAGGCCCGCGTTCATGTCAGCATCGATGGCCATCTGCTTGCCGGGCAAGGCATCGAGCGTAAAGCGCGCGGTGACCTCGGCCGTACGAACTGCGCCATGCGAGACCACGAGAAACTGGATGGCGATAAGAGCGAGAAACAGCACGAAACCGACAACGTAGTTGCCGCCGACGACAAACTGGCCGAAGGCCTCGATCACCTTGCCGGCCGCGGAGGTTCCCTCAGAGCCGTGCAACAGGATGCGGCGGCTGGAAGCGATGTTGAGCGCGAGGCGGAAGAGCGTGAGCAGCAACAGAAGCGTGGGAAAGACGCTGAGCTCAACGGCGCGGCGAATCTGCACGGCCGAAAGAAACACGATTATTGACGCCGCCATGGAGAGCGCGAGCAGCAGATCGAGAGCAGCAGCGGGCAGCGGCACCAGCATGACGAAGATCACGCTGATGGCCGCGAGCGGCAGAACATATTCGCGCAGGCGGCCAAAGATGGCGCGCGGTCCAAGGCTTTGCGCGGGAAGAGTGGCGGTACTCATCAGGATGGGTCCTCCATCGGCGGAATGATGACGCTAGGTGCTTGCTGTGGACGGTGTGGGGCTGGAGGAACAACGGCTGCGCGCATGGCGGACTCACGCGCGCGGCGAGCGCGCATCTCCTCTTCCACGCGCTGGCGATAGAGATAGGCAAGGATCGAAGCGACTGCTGCGTAGAGATCAACGGGGATCGACTGCCCTACCTCGACGCTGCGGTGAAGCGAACGCGCGAGGGGAGGGTTTTCGACGATAGGAACCCCTGCCCAGCGAGCCTCGGACTTGATCTCTTCTGCAAGCAGGTTGCGGCCCTTGGCAAGCACGCGCGGCGCTTCCATGGTGCCGAAGTCGAAGCTCAGAGCAACGGCATAGTGCGTTGGGTTGGTGATAACAACGGCGGCGCGGGACACGTCGGCCTTGACCTTGCGCTGGCGCATCTGCCGCTGCAGATTTCGGATACGGCTGCGAATCTGCGGGCTGCCTTCGGTCTCCTTGTACTCCTCGCGGAGATCTTCGCGGCTCATGCGCAAACGCGACTCGCGGCTGCGCCACTCGACGAGATAGTCGACTGCAGCCCAGCCAAAGAGAAGCCACGCGGCGGCCACGAGCAATCCGTAAATATCTCTGCCGAGCAGTTCGAGCCGGGCAGTTGAGAAAGGCGGCACCTCCATCTGGTGCGCGACGCGCTGCACAGCGAAGATGGCGAGGACCGCAGCGGGAATCAGCGACTTGCCGAGCCGGGCGGCGGCTCTGAGCGAAAACAGATTGCGTAGATTCGAGATGGGATTGATGCGATCGACACGAAAGCCCACGGCATTGGGATGAAAGGTAATGCCGCCAGTTTGCGCGATGCTCACGATCAACGCGGCACCGGCAACCACTGCCATCATGAGCCCAAACGGTGCGAGGGTAGCCAGAACCATCCCGCGCATTGCAACCAGCGTCGGCTCGAGCTGCGACGGCTCCCACCGCTCCGGCGAGCCCAACGCGAGAAAGCCCGCAAAGCCCGTTCGCCATGCCTGGACCGCGCGCCCTGACGCCAGCCCCAGCGTCATCACTCCCGCGAGCATGCCCGCAGCTGACGTAAGCTCGCGGCTCTGCAGGATGTCGCCCTCGCGGCGCGCCTTGTCTTTGCGATGCTGTGTTGCCTGCTCTGTGCGATCGCCCGCCATCGGCTAGCTCCCTGCCCCGCTGCTGCTCAACACGCGCTCCGCGAGATCGAGCAGGCTTCCAAAGCGCGCCTCGATAAAGCGCGGCCACAGCGAGAATGAACCGATAAGTACACCGAACCCCGTCAAGGTCTTGAGCGGCACAGTCAGCGACATTACTGGCAACTGCGGACTGAGCTTGCCCATGAGCGAAACCGTGATCTCGACAAGGAGCGTGGCGGCGAGCACCGGAGCGGCGAGCTCCAGCGCGGCCAGAAAGATGCCGCCTGCTGCGTGAACGATCGCCTGAGCCGACGGCCGCGTGAGAACGAAGGTCCCCAGCGGCACGGCATGAAAACTGCGTACGAACGAGGCAAGCAAAATGCGGTCGAGGCCCGCAGTGAGAATTACCAGCGTGCCCATGAGCTGGAAGAGCTCGCCGAGCAGCGGGGTTTGAATCTGCGAGGCTGGATCGAGCAGATTGACCAGTGAAAAGCTGAACTGCATTCCGACAATCTGGCCCGCGAAAATCAGCATCTCGTTGAGGAGGGTGAGGACCAGTCCATACACAAGGCCCACGGCAACCTCGCTGAGCAGCGTGGCGAAGTTGATCTCGGCATGTGCCAGCGGAACACCGGCGACTACCGGCGCCAGCAAAAACGCGAAGACGAGGACGAAGGCGGCTTTACTGCGCGCAGGCAGCGCGGACGACGAGAAGAACGGCGCAAACGCCACCATGCCGCTGATGCGCACCAACGCCAGCGTCATCGCGCTCAAAAACTGTCCCCAATCCAGCAAAGGCTCCTCCTTTCCTTCGTTGTCGCTGCGTGCCGAACCACGGGGTGCACCTGGTCCGTTGGAACTGCGGGCTTGAATCAGCCAAGGTAGCGGTGCAGGTCGACCAGCAGAACTCGCGTATAGGTCGTGATGCGGCTCAGAAACCAGGGCATTCCGACGAGAAGCAGGAACGCCACAGCGGCCAGCCGCGGGACGCTGGTCAACGACTGATCCTGCAGACTGGTGAGCGTCTGCAACAGGCTCAGCACGAAGCTGATCAGCGCAGCAGAGACAAGCACCGGCGCGGCCACGATCATCGCCTCTTTCAGCAGGCTGCGAAGCAGCTCTGCAACCAAATCAGGTGTCATCGATCTTCTCCATAAGCTAGAAGCTCTTCAGCAACGAACCGGCCAGAAGATTCCAGCCGTCGATCATCACAAACAGCAGGATCTTGAGCGGTGTGGATACAACCACGGGCGGTAACTGGAACATGCCGATCGAGGTGGTGATAGACGCTGTGACCATGTCGATCAGGAGAAACGGCAGATACAACACCGCTCCAATGGCGAACCCGGCCTTCAGCTCGGACAGGATGTACGCCGGGATCACAACGCGCATCGGTAAGTCGGCGGGTGTATTGGGCCGAGGCAGCTGCCCTGCGGCGGTGAAGAGGGCAAGGTCTTTTTCTCGCGCGTAGCGCAGAAGAAACGCCTTGACCGGCTTCGACCCCTGATCGATGGCCTGCCAGCCAGTGATCTGCCCGGCACGGAATGGCTCGACTGCCTGCTGATCGACCTGATTGAGAACCGGCGTCATGAGAAACCACGTCATCATGAGCCCGAGCCCGAGCAGGGTGGGATTCGACGGTGCGGTTTGCGTGCCGAGCGCCTGGCGCAGAAAGTGAAAGACCACCGTCAACCGCACCAGCGGCGTCATGCACATCAGGATCGCCGGGAGCAACGTGATGAGTGTCAGGACAAAGACGATCGTCCACGGCGTGGAATCCGACGGATGCAGCCGCGCGTTGAGATCGGGCAACAGGGACGCGCTGGTTGAAGTGGCAGCGAGCAGCACTAGCACGCGAGCCTCCCCGTCTTGGGTGCTGCGCTACGCCGGCTGCGCCGCGCCGGTTGAGCTTCACTGAGCTGGCTGCCGTCGAGCGCGTAGAACGCGGGGGCGCCATCCGGCGACGTGGCGACGAGCAGGCGGCGGCCCTCGGCCTCGATCAGAGCGAGCGACTGGCGCGGCGCGAGCGTGATGCGCTCAAGCACAGCCAGGCGCGCAGGCCCGCGACGCGCACCGCGCAGCCGTTCGAACAGCCAGCCTGTCCAGCCACCCGGCCCAGGCTGCTTCACGTCTTCGTAACGCTCAGGTCTCATCTCGTTCATCGCTTCTTCTTTCTGCTGCTGCGCCGCGCCCGGTCAGGCCAGACGGGTTATGCGTACTGCCAGTTGCGCGTCGACGACTTCAAATTCAGTCCAGGCGAGCTGCACACTACCCGCCTGCAGAGGGAGGTCGTCTCCGTTGACCCACTGCGTGGCAATCACCGCTCCGGCGGCAAGGTTGAGGAGGTCGCGTACGCGGAACGCCCGCACGGGAATCACGACATCCATCTCCACGGGCAGGCGGGCTACGGGAGGGCTCAACGTGAGTTGCTGGCCCGGGATGGGCGTCTCGGCCGGAACCAGGGCTTCATCCGGCACGGTTTCGCTGACTTCGGCTTCGAGTTCAGGCACTTCAGGCGGCGGTAATGTGTTGGCTGTGGCCATCGACCGTGAACGATGCAGAAGAAGGGCCGGAAATGGAAGGCGAAGATTAGAAAGGCCTCATAAGTGCGGTGAACGGGTTTCTCTCTCTGCACATGCGCTACTGAGCGCTGCTACACTGTAGAGACACCATCGAGCGCTCGCCGTGGGGCCGTGCGGTCCGGCTGAAGCACCGATTCGAGGTCGAAGAAAATGTCGGAAACCAATGGCAGCAAGAGCTTTACCACCACCAGTCTCCGCCTGAAGGTCGGCCTGGCCGAGATGCTGAAGGGTGGCGTGATCATGGACGTGATGAACGTGGAGCAGGCCCGGATTGCTGAAGAGGCAGGCGCCTCGTCGGTGATGGCGCTGGAGCGCGTGCCTGCGATGATCCGCGCCGAGGGCGGAGTGGCGCGCATGGCCAATCCCAAGCTGATCAAAGGGATCATCGACGCGGTTTCGATTCCAGTGATGGCCAAGGCGCGTATCGGGCACTTTGCAGAGGCGCAGATTCTGCAGGAGCTGGGTGTGGACTTTATCGACGAGAGCGAAGTGCTGACCCCGGCTGACGAGGTGCACCACATCGACAAGCACGCCTTCAAGACGCCATTTGTTTGCGGCGCACGTAATCTTGGCGAAGCGCTGCGGCGCATTGCTGAGGGTGCGGCCATGATCCGCACTAAAGGTGAGGCGGGCACGGGCGATGTGGTTCACGCAGTGCAGCACATGCGCCAGATTGTGAAAGAGATGAAGGCACTGACCGTGCTGAGCGAGCAGGAGCTCTACCACGCGGCCAAGGAGCACCAGGCTCCGTATGAGCTGGTGCGCATGGTGGCCCAGACGGGCAAGCTGCCGGTGCCGAACTTCTCGGCGGGCGGCATCGCCACCCCGGCTGACGCGGCGCTGATGATGCAGCTCGGGGCCGAGGCTATCTTCGTTGGCTCGGGCATCTTTATGAAGGAACGTGCCACACCACTCGACGTTGAAAACAACCCGAAGGAACGCGAGGAGGCGGTTTCGCGCGCCAAGGCGATTGTGGCAGCCACGACGCACTTCAACGATCCGAAGGTGCTGGCCGAGGTAAGCGAGCAGGTGACGGGCACGATGAAGGGACTGGCAGCCGCAGCACTGGAAGAAAAAGAACTCCTGCAAACCCGCGGCTGGTAACCACCTGCGGTGGCACTTGCAGTGCGGCAGACGCGCCTACGGCGCCATTCTTGCCTTAGCAAGTGATTTTCTTGATGAACAGGCTGTTATGTCCGGTTAAGTAACGATCAAGAGGGCGGCATCGTATTGATGCCGCCTTTCACTTCAAGGGAGAAGAGTTGAACGAGCTGAAGCGTCCTCGCATCGGTGTACTTGCCATTCAGGGTGACTATGCTGCACATGCTGTTGCGCTGGCGGATGCTGGGGCCGATCCGGTTGAGATTCGCAACCCGGAAGAGTTGGACAGCCTGGACGGGCTGGTGCTGCCGGGTGGCGAGTCCACCACGATGCTGAAGTTTCTTGAGAAACGCGGCTTCTTCGAAGCGCTGCAGGGCTACTGCGCGGGGCATCCGGTCTTTGGCACCTGCGCGGGATCGATCCTTCTGGCACGCGAGGTGACGCATCCGCCGCAAAGATCGCTCGGCGTGCTGGACGCGGCGGTAGAACGCAATGCCTACGGGCGGCAGATCGATTCGGCGATCCTGGAGGCAGAGACCGCACTACCGGGAGGTCCGCTGGAGATGGTGTTTATCCGCGCACCGAGAATCACGAAGGTCGGTCCGGGCGTGAAGGTTCTGGCGCTGCGAGATGGGTTCCCCACTCTGGTGAGGGAGGGGCGGGTGATGGCGGCGACGTTCCATCCGGAGCTGTCCGCCGATCGCCGGGTACACCGGATGTTCGTGGAGCTGGTGCGTAGCGCAGGCGTCTGACGCCCGTCTTTTGATAGGGCGCAAGTCTCAAAGGATTTCCTGTGCGCTGAAGCGAAAGTAAGTGTAAGCTCTACGACACGAGGCTTGGAGATGCCGGCGACCTTTACGCATTCCCCTGCGGAAACGGAACGCAAAGAGCCCGGAATCGGCGGCAAACCCCCTGTAGACC
>DATMUN010000369.1:0-5797 GCA_035563895.1 Occallatibacter sp.
TTGATGTAGACGGAACGCGGCGGCGCCTTGGGCGCTGCCGCGTTTCTGTTTGTGGAGCTATTCGTAGCGGAGGGCTTCGATGGGGTCGAGGGAGGCGGCTTTCCAGGCGGGGTAGATGCCGAAGAGGAGGCCGATGGCGGCGGCGACTACGAAGGCGATGATGACCCATGCGGCGGAGAGGGCCGCGTGGAGGAATGGCACGGCGAAGTGGAGGATGAGGGTGAGCAGGGCCCCGGTGAGGATGCCGAGGACGCCGCCGACGAGGCAGAGGGTGACGGCCTCGAGCGTGAACTGGAGAAGGATGTTTTTGCGCGTGGCGCCGATGGCTTTGCGGATGCCGATCTCGCGGGTGCGCTCGGTGACTGATACAAGCATGATGTTCATGACTCCGACGCCGCCAACGATAAGGCCGACCGAAGAGACGGCGACCATGAAGAGGAAGAGGCCGCCGGTGAGGGAGTTCCAGAGGCGGGTGAGCGAGTCGGGGCCGAAGATGGCGAAGTTGTCGTCCTGTTCGACGCGGACGGCGCGGCGGCGGCGGAGGAGCTCGCGGAGCGAGTCGAGGACGATGGATTTGTTTTTTGGGTCGTCGTATTTAACGGTGATCCAGAAGTCTTTGATCTCGGGGTGCATGAGGCGGAAGGTTTCGAGGGGGAAGAAAGCGGAGTTGTCCTGGGCGTTGCGGCCGCTGCCGAAGGGTTGAGGCTGCTTGTCGAGCACACCGATGACGGTGAAGATGCCGCCTTCGCAGTCGATGTCTTTGCCGATGGGGTCCTCGCCGGGGAAGAGGTCGGCGGCGGAGTCGCTGCCGAGGACAACGACGTGGGCGGCGCGCTCTTCTTCACTCTCGGTCCACAAGCGACCGTTGACGATGTCGAGATTTGCGGTCTCCTTGACATCGGTGGTATCGCCCTGGAGGACGGTGTTCTGAATTTTATGGGCGCCGTGCTTGATGGTGGCGCCGCCGAGGCCGGTGCGGAAGTCCTGGATGAACAGGGCTGCATCGACGGCGGTGACGTGCGGGAGTTGGCGCATGGCGACGGAGTCTTCATAGGTGAGCTGCTTGCGGTTGAGCTCGGCCGTGGAGGGGCGGCCGCCGAAGGGCTCGAAGCGATAGACCCAGAGGGCGTTGGTGCCGAGGGAGCGAATGAACTGGTCGATGTTGGTGTTGAGGCCGTTGATGGCGGAGGAGATGAGAATGACGGTGGCGATGCCGATGGAGATGCCGAGGACGGTGAGGGCGGAGCGCAGCTTGTTCTTGCGCAAGGTGTCGAGGGCGAGGCGGATTGATTCTCGGGAGCGGCTGAGTTGCATGGCTAGATCTCCGCTCTGAGCGCGGCTATGGGGTCAAGGCGTGCGGCTTTGCTGGCGGGATAGATGCCGAAGAAGAGGCCTACGCCGGCAGAGACGAAGAGGCTGAGCAGGATGGACCAGAGCTGAACGTCGGACGGGAAGGCGATGAGCAGGGTGATGGCTTTGGCGGCGGCGATTCCAGCGAAGACGCCGATGAGGCCGCCGACGAGCGCCATGGTTGCGGACTCGATGAGGAACTGCAGGAGGATGTCGCGCCGGCGCGCGCCGAGGGCCTTGCGGATGCCGATTTCGCGGGTACGCTCGGTGACGGAGACGAGCATGATGTTCATGATGACGATGCCGCTGATGACGAGTGCGACGGCGGCGATGGCGACGACGACAGCGCCGAAGTTGGAGAGGATGCGGCCCAGGAGGTTTTGAAAGGTGGCGCTGGTGTCGATGGTGAAGGTGTCGTCCTGGCCGGGAGCGAGGTGGCGGCGGGCGCGCATGATGGCACGGAGCTGGTCCATCACATTGTCGGTGACCTCCCCACCGCCGCCGGCGTCGATGTAGATCTGCATGGATTCGTGTGCGCCGAATTGGGCGAGGAAGGCGTTGAGAGGGACGGCGACCCAGTTGTCCATGCTGGAGCCGAGCATCTTGCCCTGGGCTTCTCCGACGCCGATGACGGTGTAGGGTGTGCCGCCGACGCGGATCTCCTTGCCGAGCGGGTCGCCGGGGCTGAGGAGCTTGTCGACGATGTCTGCGCCGACGATGGCGACGTGTGCGCCATGCTGGTCCTCGACCTCAGTAAAGGAGCGGCCGAGGGCGACGTTGAGGTTGGAGATGGCGGGCATGGTCCAGGTGTAGCCGCGGACCTCGGCGCCGGTGGTGGAGTGGTTGCCGTAGACGACGTTGGCGGTGGAGGAGCGGCGTGCACCGACGGAGACGCAGGAGCGGCACTCATCGACGATGGCCTTGTAGTCGTCGTAGGTGACGTCTCTGCGGCGCTGGAAGGAGAGGTACTCGTCGAGGGTGATGAAAGTCTGCGGCATCTTGCTGACGGTGACGACGCCAGCACCATAGGTGTTGACTTTTGAAGTAACAAAGCTCTTGGCGCCGTAGGTGAGCGTGACCACCATGATGACGGCGGCGACCCCGATAACTACGCCCAGGAGCGTGAGAATGCTGCGCATTTTGTTTGCCCATAAGGACTGCAGGGCAAGCTTCACTGCCTCAAAAAGTGCCATGCGGTGCGGGCTTCCGACCCGTCGATGCACCGGATGCGGCTGTGACTGAAGCCGATTCCAAGACAATCGAACGCTCGGAATTCTTGTATAAGAACCAGCTTTTGGAGGCCCTGTCAGCCCTCAGGTGCTAAAGCCCGTACCCTTCAAAACAGTGCGCAGGCGAGACTGTTTTCCGAGCCCCTGAAGCCATGCCTTTCAAAGCTGAAATATACGAGGAGTTCCTGACTCCATTGCGAACGAGAGTTATCCGGTTCCTCTATTCATACCGCAAAGCTTCGATCGGGTCCAGATTAGCGGCCTTCCATGCGGGGTAAATTCCGAACAAAAGTCCAATGGTGCATGAGACCGAGAAGCCTGTTAGTACCCAAATGGTGGAGAGGGTGGCGGGGAGGCCGATGGGCAGCAGATAGATGATCCAGGTGAAGATGGCCCCGATGACGATGCCGATGATGCCGCCGACGGCGCAGAGTGTAACTGCCTCAGTGGTGAATTGCGTGAGCAGGGTGCGCTTGGTGGCTCCGAGGGCTTTGCGGACGCCGATCTCGCGGGTGCGCTCAGTAACGGAGACGAGCATGATGTTCATGACGCCGACGCCGCCGACCATGAGACCGACGGAGGAGACGGCGATCATGAAGAGGACGAGGCCGCCGGTGAGCTGGTTCCAGAGCTTGGAGAGCGAGTCGGGTCCGAAGATCTCGAAGTCGTCGGGCTTATCGACGCGGACATGGCGGCGGACGCGGAGGATCTCGCGAATTTCTTCCTGCACGAGCTCCTTGTTTTTTGGGTCGTCGTACTTGACGGAGACCCACATGTCCTTGTCCTCGGGGTGGAGGTTGTGGAAGGTGCCGAGGGGGAAGTAGACCTGATTGTCGGCCTGGTTGCGGCTGCCGCCGAAGGGCTGCTTCTGCTTCTCGAGGACGCCGATGATGGTGTAGAGGCCGGTTTCGATGTTGACTTGCTTGCCAACGGCGGGCTGGCCGTCGAAGAGCTGCTGCCAGGTGTCGTAACCGAGAACGCAGACGTGGGAGGCGCTGTGGTCTTCGTCGTCGGTCCACATGCGGCCCTGCAGAAGGGTGAGGTTGCTGACGGTGTTGACGGCGGCGGTGGCGCCGGTGAGCATGGTGCCGGCGACTTTGCGGCCTTCGTACTTGACGCTGACGGCTCCGACGCGGAACTGGCCGACGTGCTGGTAGGCACCATCTGCATCGACGACGTGAGGAAGGGTGCGGAGGGCGATGACGTCATCGATGTTGAGCTTGCGGCGGGCGAGCATCTCGGTGGTGGGCCGCACACCGATGACGGGCATGTGGAAGACCCAGATGGTGTTGGTGCCGAGAGAGCTGACCCACTCCTGTACGCGGTTGTTGAGGCCGCTGATGACCGAGGAGATGGTGATGACGGTGGTGACGCCGATGACGATGCCGAGAATGGTGAGGCCCGAGCGCAGCTTGTTGGTGCGCAGCGTGTCGAGGGCCATTTTGATGGATTCGCGGGCTTGGCCGTTTGCCATAAAGGCAGCTCCTAGCTGTTAGCTCCTAGCTTCTAGCTCGTCGTGCAAATGACGAGGCGTTGCTTATATCTAGAAGCGTGCTCAATCGAGAGCATGAGCGAATTTTGTAAAACAAGCTAGCGGCTAGAAGCTAGCAGCTAGCGGCTTAGGTCACATTTCTGCGCGCAGGGCTACTACCGGGTCCAGGCGTGCGGCTTTGCTGGCTGGGTAGACGCCGAAGAAGATGCCGACGGCTCCGGCTAGAACCAGCCCGAGGAAGATGGCCCAGAGGGGCACGGCAGTTGGGAATCCGACGACGACGGTGATGAGCTTGCCGACGAGGACGCCGCCGAGGACACCGAAGGCTCCGCCGACGAGGGCGAGCGAGGCGCTCTCGATGAGGAACTGGAGGAGGACGTCGCGCTGCTTGGCTCCGAGGGCTTTGCGGACGCCGATTTCGCGGGTGCGCTCGGTGACGGAGACCAGCATGATGTTCATGATGACGACGCCGCCGACGACGAGGGCGATGGACCCGAGGCCGAGAACGACCCAGGCAAAGACGCCGAGGAGCTGGTTGGCGATGTCGAGGAAGGTGTCGTTGGTTTCGATCTCGAAGTCGTCGGGCTGGCTCGGGGCGTCGTGGCGGCGGGTGCGCATGAGCACGCGCACGTCGTCTTTGGCGCGCTCCATGACGGTGGCTCCGCCGGTGGCGCGGGCGTAGATGTCGACGGAGTCGTTGGTACCGTAGATCTGCTGGTAGGTGGTGATGGGGATGGCGACCCAGTTGTCCTGCGACTGGCCGAGGGTTTTGCCCTGGCGGTCGGCGACGCCGACGATGGTGTAGGGGATGCCGTCGACGCGGATCTCGCGGCCGATGGGATCTGCGTCACCGAGGAGGTTGTCGACGATGTCGGCACCAACGATGACGTTTTTGGTGGCGTGGTCTTCGTCGGACTGGGTGAAGCCGCGGCCCTCGGCGATGTCGAGGTTGTTGAGGGCGAGCATGGTCCAGGTGTAGCCGCGGACGCCGGTGTTGTTGCTGGATTTGCCGTTGGCGACGACGTTGGTGGACTTGTTGAGCAGCGCACCGACCTCGCTGCATTCGGTGCAGGCGTCTTTGATGGCCTGGTAGTCCTCGATGCGGAGGATCTTGCGCTTCTGGAACTTGAAGTACTCCTCGGGCGTGAAGATGACGCTGGACATGCGGGTGACGGTGAAGACGTCTGCGCCGTAGCCGGAGAGCTTGGTGGAGATGTAGCGCTTGGCGCCCTGGACGAGGGTGAGCACCATGATGACCGAGGCGACGCCCATGATGACGCCGATGAGCGTGAGGATGGAGCGGAGCTTGTTGCCCCAGAGGGACTGGAAGGCGAGTTTGACGGCCTCGAAGAACTTCATAGGTTCACGATCCGGTTTGAGATGGGGTGCTGGGTGAAACCGGGAATTCGAGCGGCGGAGCTACAACGGAATACCGCACATTCCATTGTGGCAGGCGAAGGGGAAGAATCGCCGGGGATGAACTGATAAATGGGGCCCCTGGTGACGGAAATGTCGCCAAGGCAAGGGCCAACAGCCGCCCCACCGGTCCGGAAGGTCACATGAGATTTGGTATCGGTCCGGTATGAAGTTAGACGCGCCATATGCTCCGAAAGCCGCATGAATTGATGGTTCATGCGTGGAAAAGGCAGAAATGTGTTGCATAGGGGGATACGTGGGCGGGGCGGGGTTGGTTCCCGGTCAGTGAACAGTGGTTGGTGAACAGTTG
>DATMUN010000370.1:0-2636 GCA_035563895.1 Occallatibacter sp.
CCAACGCAGCAGCCACCGCCGCCCCCATAGCCAGCGGGTAACTCAGATCGTGCTCAGCCGTCAGAGCTCCGGCCGCCAGCAGCACTGGCGTTGCCGGCAGCGGCACTCCGAGCTGCTCCACCAGCACCCAGCCGAAGAGCAGCAGATATCCATAAGCAAGCAGAATGTGAGTAGGCAGTTCCATCTTTGGGCTGTGACCTGTCAGTGCGGTTAGGTGGGTTGTCGTATGCCGGGAAGCAGGGTTGTCGCTGTCTATAAGATGTTCCGTCTTTGATTTCGTTGCAAGCAGTTCCGCAAACAGCAAAAGGCCGCCCGCAGGCGGCCTCTCTTCTGTACTCAGCTCTTGACTCAGTGGCTGATTCCCGCCACAGTCGCCTGATCGGCCCCGGCACCGAGCGATGCCGTCTGCTGGCCCTTGTCTCCGAAGTAGTTGCGATCCAGCAGGTTCTTGTAGAACACACCTGTCAGCTCCGCCGCGCGCGGACCAAACGTAGGCCGCCCGCCTTCGAGGAAGAACACCGTCACCAACCCGCCCTGCGGCGTCTGCGAGAAGCTCACAAACCAGCCGAACCGCGTGCCGTTGTCCGAGCAGGTGCCTGTCTTGCCAAATACCGGCCACTCGCTGAAATTCGCCCTGAGGCGCCGCGCTGTACCGTACTCCACCGCACCAGCCATGCCCTGTTCCAGGTCCGGCACATAACGCGCGATGTCTAACGTCCGCTTCACCTTCGGCAGGAAGGCCGCAACATCGTCCTGCGAGGTGGGGTGTTGCAGGTAGTAGAGTGTGCCGCCGTTGGCAATGGCTGAAACAAACGCCCCCAGCTGCAACGGCGTCATCGAAACACCCTGTCCGAAGCTGCACATCCTGCCCACGCCGCCTTCGGCCGCCGGAATCGGCTCGCTCGGGTAAACGCCCAACTGCTCGCCCTGGATGTGATAGCCCGCTAGTTCACCGAGGCCAAACTGATTCGCATAGTGACGCACGCGTTCGAAACCCAGCTCGCGTCCCAGTTCCTCAAAGTAGAGATTGTTGCTGTGCGCCAGGGCCTGCGTCATGTTCATCTTGAAACCCTGCAGCCGCACCATCGTGTCGCGCGTAACCAGCCCTTCAGAGAGGGCAGCCAGCGCTACTGAAACCTTGATCGTCGAGCATGGCTCAGCACCCGGCGAGAGCGCCAGCTTCTGATTCACCATGGCCAGCACGCGCCCGTTTGCGGGGTTGATTACCACAGCAGTGCCATTCATGCCGTCCAGCGCGTCTATCGCCGCCTGCCGCACCACCGGGTCCTCGCCCGCCGTCACGTCGCCGTCAAAGATGCCGGGCGCGGCAAACGAGCTCGCCGTGAAACGCTCATAATAGCGATGCCGCCGACCGTGCAATGAGGCGCGCCGTGTACGCGCTGTAGCTCCCGCGCGTGGTGCCGCGGCCTTCGCTGAGCGAGCAGAGCGCCGCGTCGTGCCGGCGTGGCTACGCACCTTTGCGTGGGTTGTGTTCAGGTGCTGAGAAGGAGAATGTGTGCGCCGCAGGGAGTGCGGTGCGTTTAATGCCGAAGCGCTCGGTGGAAACGCCGCCATGCTGACCAAGGCCAGACCAACTGCAACTACGCAGGACAGTCTCATCCAGTTCTACAACCTCTCGCGTGGATTACTTGCCATGCGCCTGCCCTGAGGAGCCGCATTTCTTGCCCGTCCGGCCCGTCGCCGCGGAATCCAAGTCCCCGCCGCACTCCACCGAAACCCCTGCAACAGTGTGGCCACTATCGGTTCGCCGCCAAGCCTACGATGCCAAAAGCGTTAACCGGCTCCCGCCCTGTTGCCTATTCTAACAATACCCCATGCGTCTGATCTCGCCAAAAGCCGGCAGAAGCAGAAGGGTCAAACCGGGGGATCTCCCCCAACAATAACGCCAAGTCTAGGTCTGCAGCACAAATACCACTGTGACGAAAGTCATCCGTGGCCGCCTATGTTCAACGTCTCAAATCAAAACTGCAATCTGCGCATAAACGTCGGCACATCTAGGTCCCGATCATCCATCGATTCTCCGCCGGTCGTAGCCGCCACCGGCTGTTCCAGTTCAGGCGTGCGTGGAGCCGTAAAGTCCGGCGCAAAATCTCGCGGCAGCGGCTTATACGCCACCGGTTCCGCAAGCTCCTCAAACTTTGCCGCAGCAGGCTCTTCGGCCACCTCATCCGCAACCACTTCCTCTGCCTGCGCCATCTGCATCGGCTCGTCGTCTTCGCTCATAAAGCGCGGGCGCGCAGGCTCAGCCGGCAACTCCGCCACCAACTCTTCCGGCTCCACCGGCTCTTCCGGTTCACGCAACCAGTTCTCCGGCGCCATCACCGGCACCGAAACCACTGGTGTCTCTTCCACGCTCAGCATCCGCGCACGACGCTCTGGCATCTGGTCGCGGAAGCCCGTCGCGATCACCGTGATCTTCACCTCGTCGCCCATGCGCTCGTCCTGCACCGCACCAAAGATCACGTTCGCGTCCTCGTGCGCCGAGGACTGAATCAGGGTCGAAGCCTCGTTCACCTCCGACAGCTTCAGCGAGCTCGAACCCGTAATGTTGATCAAAATACCACGCGCACCGTCAATCGCCCCCGCCTCCAGCAGCGGTGACGCCATTGCCGCCT
>DATMUN010000371.1:0-3586 GCA_035563895.1 Occallatibacter sp.
GCCGCTCGGCGCCGAGGGCGTTGCGGCCACCAAGAAGTTCTTCGGATTCCCCGAGGACCAGAGCTTCTACATCCCCGATGAGGCCCTCAAGCAGTGGCGCTCCGCGATTGAGCGCGGTGCTGAGGCCGAGGCCGCGTGGACGAAGAAGTTTGAGGCCTACAAGGCGCAGTACCCCGAGCTGGCGGCGGAGTTCGAGCGCACCCAGGCTGGAACACTGAAGGCTGGCTGGGAGAAGACTCTGCCGGTGTTCCCGGACAAGGCGGAAGCAACGCGCTCGGCAGGCGGCACGGTAATGAACGCGATTGCAGCCCTGGTACCGGAGCTGTTCGGCGGCGCTGCCGACCTGACATCCTCCACCAAGACGATCTTCAAGAACGAGCCGAGCTTCCACGACAACCCGGCGGGCCGCAACGTCTTCTTCGGTGTGCGCGAATTTGCAATGTGCGCAGCGGTGAACGGAATGGCGCAGCACGGCGGGCTCATTCCCTTCGGCTCGACGTTTTTCGTCTTCGCCGACTACTGCAAGCCGGCCATCCGCCTCTCCGCACTGATGAAGACCCACGCGATCTTCGCCTTCACGCATGACTCCATCGCCGTGGGCGAAGATGGGCCCACGCACGAGCCCATCGAACAGCTCACCATGCTCCGCGCCATCCCCGGACTCACCGACTACCGCCCGGCCGATGCCAACGAGACCGCCGCGGTATGGCGTCTGGCGATCGAGCGCAAGGAACCCAGCTTCCTGGCGCTGTCGCGGCAGAACCTGCCCGTGATCGACGCCACCAAGGTCGACGTATACGCCAGCGTAAGCAAGGGCGCTTACATTCTGGAAGACGCGACCAACCCGCAGGTCATCCTCATCGGCACTGGTTCAGAAGTCTGGAACTGTGTTGAGGCAAAGAAGTTGCTCGCCGCCGACGGCATCGCCGCCCGCGTCGTCAGCTTCCCCAGCCAGGAGCTGTTCGAGAAGCAGTCCGCCGAGTACAAGGCGAGCGTACTTCCGGCCGGCGTGCCGGTGGTTGCCGTTGAGGCCGGGTCGCCGTATAGCTGGTACAAGTATGTCGGCTTCACCGGTGCCATTGTCGGTCTCGACCGCTTCGGCGCCTCGGCCCCCGGCTCCAAGGTTCAAGCCGACCTCGGCTTCACCGCAGAGAACGTTGCCGCCAAGGCCAAGGCACTGGTGAAGTAACAACGCACAGTTCAAAGTTCGCAGTTCACAGTTTCGAGAGCATTGACGCCCACCGACTGTGAACTGTGAACTCGGAACTATGAACTGAATGGCAGTCACACATCTTTGATGATTCGCAGGTATCTATGAAACTCGTCATTGCATCCGACCACGCCGGTTTCCCGCTGAAAGAGGAAGTCCGCGCCTATCTTGCCAAGGCGGGCCACGAAGTCATCGACCTGGGCGCCTTTACCTGCGATCCCAACGACGACTATCCCGACTTTGCGCAGCGCGTGGGCGAGGCCATCCTCGCCGGTGAGGCGCCGCGAGGCATCCTCATCTGCGGCTCGGGCGTGGGCGTCTCCATCGCCGCTAACAAGATTCCCGGAGTGCGCGCAGGCATGTGCCACGACACCTACTCCGCCCATCAGGGCGTGGAACACGACGACATGAACGTGCTCGTCCTCGGTGCGCGCATCATCGGCACCTCTCTCGCCTACGAGCTGGTCGACACCTTTCTCAAGGCGAAGTTCATCGTCAACGAAGAGCGCTTCACGCGCCGCTTCAACAAACTGATGGCCATCGAAAAGAAGTACCTGCACAACTAGCTCTGCGGATCACACGTACTCCCCTCGCCGCTGCGGACGCTGTTCGCAGCGGTTTCTTCCCCCGAGAGGCATTCATGTTTCCTTTTGACGCAGTTCTCTTCGACGTCGGCGGCGTGTTGCTCACCAATGGCTGGGATCACCGCGAGCGCGCGCTGGTGCTTGCGCAGTTTGGCCTCGACCGCGACGAGTTTGAAGCGCTCAACAAGGTTCACTATCCGGCATGGGAGCGCGGCGCCACCACCGTGGATGAGTACCTGGACCGGACGATCTTCTACCAGCCCCGCGCCTTTTCGCACGAAGAGCTCTTCAGCGCCATGTGTGCGCAGTCGGTCGAGCTTGAAAATGGAGCTTTGGGAATCCTCTCCGAGCTGGCAGCATCCAAGAAGTGCATGGTCGGGTTTCTGAACAACGAAGCCCGCGAGACCAACGAGTTTCGATTTGAAAAGTTCGGCCTTCGCGCTCACATTCAGGTCGCCCTCAGTTCCTGCTATCTGAACCAGCGCAAGCCCGATCCCGCCATCTATCGCTGCGCGTTGGATATTCTGGGTGTACAGCCCGCGCGCGTAATGTTTATTGACGACCGCACAGAAAACGCCGCGGCGGCCGCAGCACAGGGTATCCACGCCATCCGATTTGAGGGCGCAGACGCTCTGCGAAACGAGCTTAATCGGCTGGGCGTACTATAGGTCGCGATAAGGCAGTTCCCTCCGGCTCCGTGCCGGCAACGCAATGAGCGGGCCCAGCGGCCCGCCGCAACGAACACGGCGCTTCCCCCTTAGAAAGCCGCTCGCGTTCGCAATCACCAGAGGAGAGAGCGCAATGCAACTTGGTTTGATTGGTCTCGGCAAGATGGGCGGTAACATGGCGGAGCGTATCCGCCTCGGTGGCCACCAGGTGGTCGGCTTCGACTTCAACGCGGAAGCCGTCGCGAAGCTCACAGCCTCCGGCAACGTTGGCGTGTCTTCGCTTGAGGATCTCGCAAAGAACCTGACCGGCCGCAAGGCCATCTGGATCATGGTGCCGCAGGGCAAGCCCGTCGACGACACCATCGCCAAGCTGGAGCCGCTGCTCAACCCCGGCGACATCCTCATCGACGGCGGCAACTCTAACTACAAGGAATCGATCCGCCGCCACGGCGAAGTTACGGCCAAGGGCTACCACTTTGTCGACGTGGGCACCTCCGGCGGCGTCTGGGGCCTGAAAGAGGGCTACAGCATGATGATCGGCGGCGACAAAGAGCCGGTCGAGTTCCTCCGCCCCATCTTCGAAGCTCTCGCACCCGCTGCTGACAAAGGCTGGGGCCACGTTGGCCCGGCCGGCTCAGGCCACTTCGTCAAGATGGTCCACAACGGCATCGAGTACGGCATGATGCAGGCCTTCGCCGAGGGCTTCACCATCCTCGAGAAGAAAGAAGAGCTCAACCTCGACCTCGCGCAGATTGCCGAGATCTGGCGTGTGGGTTCGGTAGTCCGCAGCTGGCTGCTCGACCTCACCGCCGACGCGCTCTCGAAGAATCCCACGCTCGACGGCCTGGAAGCGTATGTCTCCGACTCCGGCGAGGGCCGCTGGACCGTCTTCGAGGCCATCGACCTCAACGTCTCCGCGCCGGTCATCACCGAGTCGCTCATCCGCCGCATCCGCTCGCGCGAAGAGAACAACTTCACCGACCGCATGCTGGCCATCATGCGCAACGCCTTCGGCGGCCACGCAGTAAAGAAGGACTGATGAGGGTTCGCAGTTCTCCGTTCGCAGTTCACGGTGGCAACCACACGCCAGCTGTGAGCTGCGGACGACAACTACGAACTGTGAA
>DATMUN010000372.1:0-4089 GCA_035563895.1 Occallatibacter sp.
TCCCGGGGAAGACGTAGACCATGTGCGTGCGGTTCTGCCCTGTCCCGATGATCGTGTCCACGGTGCCGGACTTCGGGTCGTAGCTGCCGATCGCCTTGGCCGCTTCTGCCGTGAACCACACCTTGCCGTCGGCGAAGGAAAGCCCGTGCGGACCGCGCAGCGCGCCCAGATCCACCGCGGGCAGCGCCTTCTGTGCTGACAGGTCGATCACGGCCAGTGTGTTGTACCGCCCGAACCCGTAGTTCGACACATACGCCCGCTGCCCGTCGCTGGACGCAACCACCTCATGCGGATCGGCCCCCACCGGTACACGCGCCACCACTGCGAGCGTCGCCGGATCGACGATCGCCAGCGTCTGCGCCTGCTTCGACAGCACCAGCAGGGTCTCATGCGGCGTAGCCTGCGCCAGCGCGCACACCGCACCCATCGCCAAAGACAAAAACGCCCCCAATGACCGGCACATCATCCGTTCACACGCCTCCAAGCCAGATTGTCCTATGAATTAGACGAACATGTCCTTATCGGCGGCCGAATGGGTGGGCTGCTGCTGCCGCGGCCCGCGCACACCCGAGCGCAGCGCCTCCAGCGCGGCGCGCGCAAACGCCGCCATGCCGGAGATCTGCCTGAGCGGCACGTTGATGGCGTCTGTAAGAACTGCGCTCGCACGATCCACCGTGTCCAGCACGCCGGTCACCATGGTGTCAATGCGGCTGGTCTGCCGCCGCGTGCGCTCCAGAATCTCCATCGCCGAGGCCTGCATCTCCGCGCTCTGCAACTTCAAGCCGCGCACAATGTCTGCCAGATCGGTGGTCGCTGCTTCAAGCTTGGGCGCCACGCGTCCCAGAAACTCCCGCAGTTCGGTGGCCACGGGCACCACTACGCCGCGCAGCTCTTCCATCTCGCTCTGGATCGTCTTCGCCGTCTTGCGGACCGCCAGCGCGAGCGCCAGCAGCACCACGGCCTGCAGCAACACGGCAAAGCCCGTCAGCCCGACAAACCAGATCAGCAAGGTCTCTGTATTCACGTTCGCCATTTCGTTCCCTGGCGCTGTCACGCGCCTGCGATTACTATCCAGACGCGCGATGCGTCAGGCAATTCCTGCTCAAAAGAACTACCGGAGCGGAATGTACTGACCCCGCTCCGGCACTGCCTTCTGCGCCGGCACAGTGCCGGCCTGTCTTACTCCGCCGTCTCGGCAGAGGTCGACTTGTACGCCTCGCGGCCCGCTTCCACGGCAGCGGCCACGCGGGTCGACTGGTCACTGACCAGGCTCTTGCCGCGCTCCACAAACTCTTCCCATTGCGCGCGGCCACGGTCAACATACTCGCCCACCTGGTGGGCGGTTTGCCGTCCCTTGGCGCGCAGATACTCGCTGCTTTCCCGTGCGCTGTTCGCAATGTCTTCGCGGGTCTCGCGGCCGCTCTTTGGCGCATACAGGATGCCTACCAGCGCGCCAACACCCAAACCTGCCAGAAACCACGCCAGTCCTACTGCCTTGTTATCGTCAGCCATAATGACGTTTCTCCTTTCGGCGTCCCATCCAAGAGAGCCTGAGCCTACCACGTTCCATGCTACGCCGCAAATCCGTTCCGCGCCTTAAATCGGCGCAGCATTCACGACCCTATCGATCCTTTGACGCGCCCTGCGCCGCGAACGTTGTCGCGCCCGTCGAGATTAATGCGGCAACAAGCTGTGCGCCACAGCGTCCAACAACCCGTTCAGAAAGTTGATCGACTCCGGCGCAGAGTAGCGCCGTCCGATCTCCAGTGCCTCGTTGATCACCACCGGGAACGGCGTCGACTTGAAGCCGATCATCTCCGCGATTGCCATCCGCAAGAGGTTACGATCCACGGCCGGCATTCGTTCCAGCCGCCAGTGCTTCGAGTTTGCCGCGATCAGGTCGTCTATCTTCTCCAGATTGCTGGTGGCCACGCGGAACAGGTCCTCGGCAAAGCCCTTCACATCTGGCTCAACCTTGTCGCCGGCCTTCCAGAATGTGGCCTGCACCTGCTCATAGGTCTGCTTGCCCAGGTCGGCCTGGAACAGCATCTGCATCGCCAGCTCGCGCGCCTTGCGCCGTGTGCCTGCACTCACGCCTGACCGCCTTGCTTGAGCTTCCGCGTCAAACTCACCATCTCGATTGCCGCGGCTGCTGCTTCAAACCCCTTGTTTCCGGCCTTGATGCCGGCGCGGTTCAGCGCCTGCTCCAGCGTCTCGCAGGTGAGCACGCCAAACGCATGCGGAATCCCCGTCTCCTGCTGCGACTGACCGATGCCGCGCGACACTTCGTTGTAGATCGCTTCGTAGTGCGCCGTCTCGCCGCGCAACAGGCAGCCGAGCGTGATGATGGCATCCACCTTGCCTGCGTTGGCAATGGTCCGCGCCGCTGCGGGAATCTCCCACGCGCCCGGCACACGCACCACGTCGATATCCGCACGCTTGGCGCCCGAGCGCAGCAGTGCGTCGAGAGCGCCCTCGAGCAGCCGCTCGGTGATGACCGCATTCCAGCGCGCGACCACGATGGCAAACTTCATACCCGCTGCCGAGAGGTCGCCCTCTACCGCTACAGGCTTGCCCTTCACCGGGTCGGTCCAAGCCCAAAACGTGAACTTGAATCCTTCAACAGGCTCCACTGTAAACAGGTCGGACTTCCAGTGCGTCGGCGCAATCGCGCCCAGCTTTGCGGCGTCCACGTCGCTGGCCTTTAGCCACACTGCGGCAGACTGGTGTGCGGCGTCCAACGCCGTCACCTCCACCATCACGTCCGCAACCGAGGGAAACTCGCCATCGACAAACTCAAGATTGCCCAGCGGCGCAAGGAACGACGCACCGCGGCTGGCTGGTTCATTCCAGCCTTTACCCAACTCAAACCCCAGCGCCCCAAAGAAGCTTTGCAGCTGCTCATACGCTTCAGTGCTGCCCGCCGGACGCAGGAAAGAAATGCCCTTGATCATGCTCTGATTCTATCGTGCAGCCCCTACTGCACATCGGCGGAAAACTGCGCCGCTTGCCCGGCTGCGAAAATAGAAAAGGCCGGCATACAGCCGGCCTTTTCTTCGTGCTCCGTTCGCGGTTTATGTCGTGGAGCGCGGCTTCACCTGCAGCGCTGTCACTGGCACAATACCTGACGTCGGTGTTGCCGTCAGCGTGCAGTCTGTATCGCCCACCGTGCAGGCCGGCAACCCAGGCGTGATCTGCTGAGTGTCGGTCAGTGTGGAGGTGCTGATGTAGTGCACCAGGTTGTCGCCCGAGGTGGACACGAAGAAGATCGTGTCGTCCGGGCTGAACACACCTGCAATCGGCGCCGTGATCGAGCTGCTACCCGTCAGCGTGACGTAGCCCAGCGTACCCAGCGAGCCGGTCAGACTTGTGGCCTGCTGATAGTAGGGCAGCGTCGCGCCCGTCGTCGTTCCGTTGTAGGTCAGGAACGTCAGGCTCGTCGAAGCCACGCTGGTACCGGAGCTCACGGGCGCAGGCGAGGTGATGGCGGCGTTCAGGGCCGTGGGGGTGATGCTCACCGGCGTCTGCACCAGCGTGTGCGCAATCGTCAGAGCCGACATCGTGCCGTCGGTTGCGATCGTGCAGGGCGTCGATGGAATCGTAACGCCGATATCCGACAGCGTGACCACACCGCTATTGAGTGCTGCACCGACGACATGGTAGCCGTCTGTGGTTCCTGCCAACACGTCGGTCTGCACATCCACCGAGTCGCCCAGCGGATAGAACGACATTGAGGCATAATCGCCTGCCGTGCCCGTTGGGCACCAGGTGTGCGCCACCGTGGGATTGCCGCTCAGGTACGCACCCACGCTGGGAGAGGTAAGCGTCAGATTCTCAGCGCCGCCGGACGATGTCAGGTCCTGCGTAGTCCAACCGGTATTGGCGTTGTACACGTAGAGAGTGTCGGTGTGGCCCGAACCCAGCGATGCACTGTCCGTGATGTACAGCGTCTTCGAGTCCGGCGTCCACATGGCCGAGGAGCCCACTCCGCCGAAGGTTGTCGTCACCGCCGAGCTGCTCGCCGAATAAACGTAGAACACTTTGCGCGACTGGTCGTTGACCAGCACCGTCGAGTTGTCAGGCGAGACC
>DATMUN010000373.1:0-2704 GCA_035563895.1 Occallatibacter sp.
AACGCTGGCGGTCGAAGACACGATCGACCCAGCCCTGGATGCGGCGTTTGAGGGGGTCGAAGATGGCCGCGGTGACAAGAATGGCGATGACCAGCGCGCCCTCGCGCATGCGGCTCATGGTCTCAGGCAGGCGGGTGTGCACGACCTCTGCGATGAGGGCGATGATGCCGAAGTAGGCGCCGAGCAGCAGGGCGGTGGCCAGCGTGTAGGCAACGCCGCGCTTGAAGATCAGGTCGGTATCCATGAGCCGGTAGCGAACGATGGCCCATGCGAAGGTGAGCGGCAGGAAGACGAGCGAGAGGCCGGCGAGCTTGGTGAGCAGGCTGGGCATGCGCGCGTCGACGAGGAAGGGCACCGCGTAGAGGAGGGTGAAGGGCAGGACGGCGAGCAGCGTGCCGCGGGTGAGCCACTTGAGCTGCTGGCGCAGGAGCGGCGTGTCGGCCCGGCGGTAGCTGGACATGAACAGAACCGCGGCGAGCACGTAGAAGGCGGCGTCGTAGGCTGTCGCGACCTGGTCGAGGCGGTGCTTGAGGAGGCCAGTGGCCTCCCAGAAGTTGATGGCGTAGAGCCAGAGGCCGAGCAGGGCAGCGCCGGGCAGGTAGACCAGCGGCATGAGCAGGCGGCGGATAGAGCGGACACGCTCCTCTGGGAAGCTGAGAGCGAAGTGGAGGAAGAGCGCTGGTTGCAGGGACTCGGCCAGGACGTTGAGCCAGAAGACGGACTTGTCGAGGATGTCCCACTCGCCTGTGTACTTGAGAGCATTGAGCGCGAAGGAGACCAGACAGAAGAGATAGAAGTGCGTGGCGCGCGGCGCGGTCCAGCGGCGGAAGAGAACGTAGATGCCGATGGCCAGATAGATGAGGCCGATGAAGCGGAGGGCCTGCTGAACGCTGCGATCGGGCGGGACCGGGGCGACGTCGATGGGGGCGTCGAGGGCGAGGCCCTGGCGCGTGATGGAGTAGTGAGCCCGGATGTAGACGCCGGTGCGGTAGAGCTCGCGCTCGAGGTCGGAGAGGTGCTCCATGGGAGCGCCGTTAACGGCGGTCAGCAGGTCATTGGGCTGGACGCCGGCGCGCTGGGCGGGGCTGTCGGGAAGGACCTTCTCCGCGACGAGGCCCTGGCCGGTGGAAGACTCAATCCACCAGACACCGTCGAAGGGCTGCTGGAACTGGCTCTCCTGGCGAAAATTCATGACCACAAGAATGACGAGCCCGACTGTGGCGATGGCCAGGAGCGTGGCTTGCAGGCGGTTGACTAGATTCGTCTCCATCAGGGGAGTTCCTTACCGGTAATCATTATGAAGCACGTCAGTTGCCACGCCGGAACGGGAAGCGCGCACTGGCTCGGATTGTGATCAAAGTGCCAAGGATCTGCAAGATACAGACGAAATTCCAAAGGGAAGGTGAGACGGGGAACGGAATTCGTGCTGTGGAAAATGCAGAAAGCCATAAGGGAGATACGTGGAACGGTACGTGCCTACGGAAAATTGTAGCTCGTAAGGCGCTCAAAAAGCACGCCTGAAGCCGGTGATACGCGGGCTTCAGGCGTGCGGTTCCCGGTGTGTTTTGGAAAGACGAGGCGAAGATCAGAGCAAAAACAAGGTTTTCGTGCCGTGACCTCACCTTGCGGCAGCGCCGATTTTGTTTTAGCCCTGGCCGTAGGTGGCCTTGGGGCCGTGCTTGCGCTGGTAGTGGTGGTCGGCAACGTATGGAGGAATGCCGACGACGGTGGGGTTGAGCAGGACGGTGCGGAAAGCGAGGCGGGCGATGTACTCGAGGCAGTCGGCGTGCTCGACGGCTGCTGCGGCGGACTTGCCCCAGGCAAAGGGGGCGTGGCCGGCAACGAGGACGCCGGGGACGGCGACTGGGTCGAGGTTGTTGGCGCGGAAGTGACGGACGATGACCGCACCGGTGTTGCGGACGTAGGCTTCTTCGACTTCGTTGGCGGTGAGGGGCTCGGTGACAGGGACGGGGCCGTGGAAGTAATCCGCGTGGGTGGTTCCGAGCGGGGGGATGGGGCGGCCGGCCTGAGCCCAGGAGGTAGCGAACTCGGAGTGGGTGTGGACGATGCCGCCGAGTTGCGGGAACTCGCGGTAGAGCAGGGTATGGGTGTCGAGGTCGCTGGAGGGGCGGAGCTTGCCTTCGACGATGATGCCATCGAGGTCGGTGACGACGAGGTCCTCGGGCGTCATGGTGGCGTAGTCGACGCCGGAGGGTTTGATGACGACGAGGGGCTGGGTGCCGGAGCGGTCGATGCCGCTGACGTTGCCGAAGGTGTGAGGGGCGAGGCCGCGGCGGGAGATTTCCTGGTTGGCGCGGAGGACCTGTTGGCGAAGATCGGGCAGAAGCATTTTGGATATCCTTGGATGCAGTAAGCGTTTACCGCAACAGTCTAGCAGTATTGCAGTGCGGGTGGCGGGGGAATTTGCGGATTGGGGGGAGCGAAAGAATCCGCGGCGGTGAATAAGAAGGTGGAAGGTGAAACGTCTCAAGTTATAGGCATGGCTGTAAACTCACATCGCGTGCAGGCGTCTACCCAAACGATGGCGAGCTGCACTGCACTGGACGGTTTGATGACGATGCAAGCGGACGAGACAGCCGCACAGGAGTTCTCAGGTGTGGTTGCGAGCCATCGGCCGCACATTTACCGCTTTCTGCTGGCTTCGACGCGCGACCCGGATCTGGCCGAGACGCTGACGCAGGAG
>DATMUN010000374.1:0-3703 GCA_035563895.1 Occallatibacter sp.
CTCCGGCCGGGACGCTGCTGATCGAAGCCTGCCGCAAGGCCGGTATCGAGATTCCTGCCTTCTGCTACTACCCGGGCCTCAGCCTGCAGGCGGCCTGCCGCATGTGCGTTGTCCGCCAGGAGAAGGTGCCAAAGCTGCAGACGGCATGCACCACGCCCGTGGCTGAGGGCCAGGTGTTCATCACCGAGTCGGCAGAGATTGCACAGGCGCGCAAGGCGACGATCGAACTGCTGCTTGGCAACCATCCGCTGGACTGCCCGGTGTGCGACGCTGGCGGCGAGTGCGAGCTGCAGGACATGACGTTCAAGTACGGTGCGGGCGAGAGCCTGTATACCGACGCGAAAAACCACCGCGAGGAACAGCAGTGGTCGCCTGCGGTGTTCTATGACCGCCCGCGCTGCATCCTCTGCTATCGCTGCGTGCGCATGTGCGGCGAGGGCATGGATGTGTGGGCGCTCGGCATTCAGAACCGTGGTTCGCGCGCTGTGATAGCTCCGAACATGGGCGACCAGCTCGACTGCGAACAGTGCGGCATGTGCATCGACGTTTGCCCGGTGGGCGCGTTGACCTCCGGAAGCTACCGCTACAAGACTCGCCCGTGGGAGATGAACCACGTCTCGACTGTGTGCACACACTGCGGCGACGGCTGCAAGGTGACGCTGGGCGTACGTCAGGCGAACGACGGAACCGAGATCATTCGTGCGGACAATCGCGACAAGAGCGGCATCAATAACGACTTTCTCTGCGCAAAAGGGCGCTTCGGCTTCGACTTTGTGGAGAGCACGGACCGCCTGACCAAGCCGCTGGTGCGCAATGCGCAGGGCAAGCTGGAACCGGCAACCTGGGAGCATGCGCTGCGCACGGCAGCAGCGAAGCTCAAGGAGATTCGCGACAGCAAGGGTGGAGCAGCAATCGGCGTGATCGGCTCGGACACGGCGACTAACGAAGAAGCCTATCTGCTGCAGAAGATTGCGCGCACCGTGCTGGGCACGAACAATATCGACCACGCGCGGACAGCCGATTTTGCTACGTTTGCACGCGCGCTTGCCGGCAAGACCAGCCGTGCAGCAGGTCTGCGAGCGATTGCCGAGGCGCCGGCGATTCTGCTGGTCGGCGGCAATCCTACCGACGAGCATCCGCTGCTGGCATGGGAACTGCGCAGCGACGTGAGGCTGAACCACGCACGTCTGTATGTCGCGAACACCGCGGATATCAAGCTGGAGCGCCAAGCCAAAGCCTCGCTGAAGGTCTCCGCGTATGGCGAGCTTGCTGCGTATCTGTCGGGTGGCACGAGCGCGATCAGCGACGCCGCGTTTCGCGATGCGGTGCTCGCCGAGAGTTCTCTGGTAGTTGTGATCGGGCCGGAGATCAGCGGCGCCACGCTGGAAGCGCTCCTTAAGTGGGGCGACGAACGCGACGGTGTGAAGTTTGCGTTGCTGGGCGACCACGTGAACTCTCGTGGCGTAGTCGACATGGGCCTGACGCCTGACTTGCTTCCGGGCTATGTGCCGGTAAGCGAGCCGGGCGCTTTTGCGAATGAGTATCCGGGGTTTTCGGCTGCGGCTGGAAAACCGCTGCCTGCCATGCTGACAGGCGATCTGAGCGCGCTGCTTGTCATCGGCGCTGATCCAGTGACTCAGAACAGGATCGCGCCGGATTCGCTGAAGAGCACCTTCGTGATCGTGCAGGATCTCTTTCTGACTCCGACGGCTGCGCTGGCCGATGTGGTCTTCCCTGCTGCGAGTCTGTATGAGAAGTCGGGCACAGTGACGAACACCTACGGCGATCTCCAACTGGTAAAGAAGGCTGCGGATCGTGCAGGGGTGAAGGCAGACTTCGAGATACTGGTCCGGCTCGCGGAGGCGCTCGGCGCTGACGTAAAGAAGCTGGTGCCGTTCGGCAAGTCGAGTGTGACTGCCGATCTCGGCCAGTCGCGCGGTGCGCAGGCTGGCGAAGCAGATCGCCACGCGGTGTGGCTTGCAGCGCAGGGGTTGGAGCCGAAACTGAGCCCATTCGATCCGCTGGCGGTGTTGGATGAGATCGAGCGCCTGGTTCCGGCCTACAAACTGGATCGGTTGAATCTGTTCGGCGGCAATGACGTGACTACGGAGCCTGGATTCGTTCCGGTTTCCTCGATTGCGTCTGCTGCAACCCTCGCGCCTGCGCATGATGGCCTGTTTACTTCAGGCTTGCTCGGACGCTATAGCAACTCTTTGAAGGATTTGGAAAAGCACCAGAGCGCAGAAGCAGCGTCGGCGGTTGCCGACTGATAACTCTGTCTGATTTGAAAGGCTGAAGACTCGTGACGATTTTGCAGTTTTTCCTGTTTAGCTTGCTGAAGGTCATCGTGGTGGTGGTGGTGTTCCTTATGGGCGTCGCCTACACGGTGCTGCTTGAGCGCAAGCTGGTAGGCCGCATTCAGAATCGCTGGGGACCCAACCGCGTTGGGCCGTTTGGCCTACTGCAGCCGCTGGTTGACGGCGCGAAGTCGTTTCTGAAGGAAGATATTATTCCGACTGCAGTCTATCGGCCACTCTATCTGCTGGCGCCGATTCTTGCGCTCGGATGCTCGCTGATCTCGATCGCTGTTGTTCCCTTCGGCACTCCGGCTATCGCTCCCGCCGGGTTCCGGATTTTCGAGATTTCCGATGTGAATACTGGCCTGCTGGTGATCTTGGGCATCACGTCAATTGGCGTCTACGGCATTGCTCTGGCGGGTTGGTCTTCGAATAACAAGTTTGCGTTGCTGGGCTCGCTTCGTTCATCGGCGCAGCTTATCAGCTACGAGTTGGCGCTGGGGCTCGCGTTAGTCGGGGTTGTGCTTCGCGCCGGAACGCTGAACCTGCGTGAGATCGTTGAGAATCAGGCGGCGCATGGATTCCTCTCGTGGAATATCTTCGGCGGATTCCAGTTTGTTGCCTTCTTCATCTACCTGATGGCGGCGTTTGCTGAGACGAACCGCGCGCCTTTCGATCTGCCTGAGGCTGAGAGCGAGCTGGTGGCGGGATATCACACCGAGTACAGCTCGATGAAGTTCGCAATGTTCTTCATGGCCGAGTACGGCAACATGATCAACGTGGGTTGCGTTGCCACGCTGCTGTTTCTCGGTGGTTGGACCAGCCCGTTTGGCAACCTGATTCCATTGCCGCAGAACATCGTTTTGCAGGCCCTGATGCCGATGTTCTGGTTTGTGGTCAAGGTCTTCAGCTTCCTTTGTCTTTACGTGTGGGTGCGCGGCACGTTACCGCGTTTCCGCTACGACCAACTGATGAGCTTCGGATGGCGCTACCTGATGCCACTGGCCATCCTCAACATAATCGCCACAAGCCTCTGGCTTGCGCACTAAGTGATCGAACGATGCATCTGATCCTGTTTGTCCTATTCGCTGCGCTGTGCCTGGCTGGGGCCGTGAATCTGCTGTTCCAGACTCATCCCATCAACAGCGCTCTTTCGCTGATCGTGGTCATGACCTCGCTCGCGGTGCTTTACCTGATGCTTGGCGCTGAGTTTCTTGCCGCGGCACAGGTGATCGTCTACGCCGGCGCCATTATGGTTCTGTTCACCTTCGTGGTCATGCTGCTGAATGCAAGCCGCGAAGAACGCACTCTGGGCAGCCGCGCTTACTGGGTGGTGGGGTTCCCGGCTGTTGCCGTCCTGCTGTCGGTGCTGGCCACGGTGGTGATCCACCTGAACGGTGGGGGGG
>DATMUN010000375.1:0-2319 GCA_035563895.1 Occallatibacter sp.
CGCCACTGTCGTCACGGAGCCGGTCGCGCCGTAGACCTCCATGTCCTTCCGCGAGAAAGGCCAGTTCCACGAGCCCTGCACCACGGCCTGCGCGGCGGGGTACTGGAGGATGATCGTCGCGTCGTCATCTACACGCGGATAGATTGACGGCTTGTCGCGGTTCACTACCGCTGTCACCGTGGTTGGCGCAGCGCCGTGCATCAGCCACGTCATCAGGTCCACGCCGTAGCAGCCAAAGTCGTAGAGCGCACCGGCTCCGTTCTGTTCCGGATCGGTCAGCCATGAAAGAAAGTCGCTGCTGACGCCGATCTCCTTCGGGCCGTTATGCCCGTCATGCACGACGACGCGGCGGATGGAGCCAAGCTCGCCCGAGGCCACTGCGTCATACGCTGCCTTGTTGCTCGCGTACCAGGTGGTCTCGTAGTTCACCAGCACATGGATATGGCTCTGCCGGGCAAGCTTGCGGATGGCCAGAGCGTCGTCGAGCGAGATGGTCAGCGGCTTCTCCACCATCACGGAAATGCCGTGTTTCGCGCCAAGCTCAACAACCTTTCGATGCGATGCAATCGAGTTGTAGGCCAGCAGAGCGTCTGGATGCCGCGCAGTAACCATCGCTTCCGCGTCGGAAAAGAAGAGCGTATGCGCCAGCGAGAACCGCTTTTCGTACTTTGCTACGAGCGCCGGGTCCGCTTCAGCAATGCCAACCAGTTCCACATCGGGATGGCCGGGAAGCTGATCGAGGAATCCGATCACGTGATCGTGGGTAAGTCCAACAATGGCAACACGCAAGCGTTCTGTTCCGGTTTGAGACATAGCCGTCCGCGCCCCTGCGGCCAACACGGCGGCAACTACAACGCAACTCCATATGAATCCAGCGCTTTGCGCTCTTCGCAACAGCATTTCGCCTGTCCTCCCAGGTGACGGCATTCTACGCCGCCGAAAGGACAGTGCGCCCGCGTCATCATCGCGACAGATCTCGCCGTCTATCTCTGCATGCAGGCTGAGCTCCTACGATTCCGGTGCCCTTGCTGCGGCTTCCGCACGCTTCCTGCACCGGCTTCGATGCATTTATGCCCCGTTTGCTGGTGGGAGGATGACGGCGAGGAGGACTCCGACGCCACCAGACCACGGCTTACCGTGAACGGCCACCTGAGTCTGGCCGAAGCGCGACTGAGCTACGCCCAATGCGGTGCCGCCAGTCCCCGATTTTTGCCCTATGTGCGCAAGCCGGATGTAACCGAGCAGTAACGTGACTTTGGCGGTCCGGTACCGATTTGCCCACAGGCTGGCGGTTTGACCCTGCCCGCAATCCCTCTTACCATGAAATGAGTAATTCCCCGAGGCTTACGGTGCTGTTCGCCCGAAGCGGCGGCGGCAGTTTTGAGCGGCGCCCCAGAGCGCCTGGAAGGCAAAATCTTGAGTTCTACCGATACCCTCGATACGACCCCCCAATCTGAAAACCCAGAGGCAGTGCATACCCACGATCATGAGGGTCATGACCACGATCACACGCATGAGCACGCGCACGGCCCCGTGTTGAATCCGGAAGTGACGCGCGAGCTGGTGCTCGATGTGCCTGCTGAAGAAGTGACCAAGACCTTCAAGCGTGTGGTGCGCAACTATCAGAAGTACGCGCGCATTCCCGGCTTCCGTCCGGGCAAGGCGCCCGAGGCAGTTCTGCGCAAGAAGTTTGGCAGCGACATCCGCAAGGAAGTGATCGATACGCTGCTGCCCGAGCGCTTTAACGCCGGCGTGCGCGAAGCAGGCGTGAAGCCCGTGGGCCAGCCGCAGGTGACAGAGCTGACCGTGGAAGAAGGCCAGCCGCTGCACGTGAAGGCGGTCTTCGAGTATCTGCCGGAGTTCTCGATCGAGGGCTACCAGGGCGTAACCGTCGAGAAGACCTCTGAGGACGTGACCGACGAAGAGTTTGACCGCGAGCTGAAGGAGCTGGTCGAGTCGCGCGCCACCATTGAGCCGGTCGAGGAAGACCGTGCCCTCGTGGATGGCGACTGGGCGCAGATCACCTACAGCGGCAAGATCGAAGGCGAAGACGAGTCCGAGCCCATCCAGGGCCAGGATGCACTGGTGGAGATCGGCGGCAAGGAAACCGTCGAGGCTTTCACCATCGCTTTGCGCGGAGCCAAGCCCGGCCAGGAGCTGAAGGCTGAGGTTGTTTACCCGGCCGACTACGCCGAGCCGAAGCTCGCCGGCAAGACCGTTGCTTACGAAGTCACCGTGAAGGCGATCAAGAAGCGCATTCTGCCCGAGCTGACTGACGAGTTCGCGAAGGAGCTTGGCGCCTACGAGAACCTGGACGAG
>DATMUN010000376.1:0-13749 GCA_035563895.1 Occallatibacter sp.
TAGCCGCACAGAGCGACCATCCTATTGTCGCAAATCGTCATTACCCGCTCTGTGCGCGCCGCCACTCTGGGCGTGGGGTGGCACGCTGCTCATGGAGCGCGTGTAGCATTAAAAGCAAAGGCCCACACTTGGGCCCGTGCGAGCACAATGATTCGAGTTGGTTATCCCGCCGTCTTTCCCGCCGATTACTTTGCGTCCTTCCCGAGCACAGTTGAGCTCGTTTCGGTCTCACATGATCTCGATCACGAGGTTGACCTCGACGTCTGGATACCCGACCCATATCCAACCCGATCTATCCGCATTGCGCCACATCTGCGTGGCCTCAAGCTGGTCCTCTCGCTCATGGCCGGCACGGAGTGGATCCCCGGCGCTGTCGGTCCTCACGTGACTATTTGCAACGCACGCGGCGCGCATAGCGTCTCCACGGCCGAGTGGACACTGACCGCAATCCTCAGCGCGCTCAAGTCGTTTCCGTTTTACTTTGAACTGCAGCAGCAAGGCCAGTGGAAGCGTCGCTTCGAGATGCCGGAGCGCTACGCGCAAATCGCAGGTGACTCGCGGCCGCTTTATCCGCCGGTGATGCTTGAAGAGCTGACCGGCAAACGAGTCTTGCTTGTCGGGCATGGATCGATCGGTCAGGAGATCGAGCGATTGCTTGCGCCTTTCCATGTCGAACTCACACGCGTGGCGCGCACTCCGCGCACTGAGCCGCATGTGCACGCGGTCAGCGAACTTGACGCACTCATTCCCGAGGCAGAGATCATCATCCTGATCCTTCCGCTTACTCCCGAGTCACACCATCTCATCGGTCCGGCGCAATTCGCGCTCATGCGTCAGGGCGCACTGCTGGTCAACGCCGCACGCGGCCCTATCGTTGACACGGAGGCTCTGGTTGCAGCGCTCAATTCAGGGCGCATCCGCGCGGCAGTGGATGTAACCGATCCGGAACCGCTGCCAGAAGGGCATCCACTATGGAGCTGCCCAAATCTGCTGATTACTCCGCACATTGCTGGCTCCACGCCACAGTTTGCGCGCAACTCGATTCAGACTGCGCTCGACGAACTTAAGCGGTATCTGGCTGGTGAGCCTTTGCACAACGTGGTGCGTCCGGCGAGTTAGGCTCTTGCGACTGCGCGGCGCCAGTCGCGCAGCCCGATAACTGCCAATACCACCAACACCGCATACAGAATTGCGGTCGGCCACAAGTTCTTGTAGATGTACTCGCCGATATAGATCGCATCGACAACGATCCAGAGCCACCAGTTCGCGATATGTTTGCGTGCTTGCCACCAACTCCCGACGAGGCTGTAGCTCGCCAGTGCCGCGTCGAGAAATGGCAACGCCGCGCCGAGGCGCACAGTAATCGCGCCTAGCGCAGCGCACCCGGCCGCGCCAGCCGCAAGGCCGACCAACAGCGCCGTGCGACTCAGCGGTTCAACGCGTACTTCGCCTTCTTCGCGAACACCGCGCCACCAGTGCCACCAGCCGTACAGCGTGAACCCAATGAAGAACACCTGTAGCAGAGAGTCTGAGAGAAGCCGCGCCTGATAGAAGACAACGAGATACAGTACATCGGCGGAGAGCACGAGCGGCCAGCACCACAAGACGCGCCGCGCAGTGAGCCAGATGCCGAATGCAGTTGTGGCGAATCCGGCCAACTCCACCCAATCATGAAGCATGTACGACACCACAGCCGAGACCCAGCTCATCGTGCCTCCGCCCAGCGCCGTAGCGTATCAAGCATCGTGCGGCCTGGGCCACACCACCACTGCGCGTGGCCCGCAAGATAATCCTCTGTGGCAACGCGCGCACGCTCCGGCGAGTGCAGTACGCCGAGGAAGTAGTCCGCTTCGGTCAGCGCAAACTCCGCGTGACACAGAGCGGCCATCGGCGCCAACGCGTTTCGTTCTGTATCTGTAAGTGTGCGGACTTGCTCGTAACCTTCCAGCAATGCGAAGAGCTGATCGTAGTGCACGGGCACATGCGCAGAGTCATCTGTCAGTTTCAGCCATTCCACCACGCTGCGCTCGACGGCGTGCGCAAGGTCATGCACAGCATTCGTCCGGTCCGCCAGCCCGAAGTCAATTACAGCCGTTACACGAGCCTGATCGTCCCCATCGGTCCACAGCAAGTTCGACCCATGCAGATCGTTGTGTGTCCACAGTGGTGCGAGCCCGGGCAGGCACGGTCGCAATTCATCGTGCAGCGGAGCGAACAGTTCGAGAGCACGTTCGCAGTCGATGCGCGTCTGCCCGTCATTGACGAGAGCGGGGCGCTCTGCAAGGTATCGCTCCATTGCACTCGCTGTATCGTTTGACGCGAAGATTGAAAAACTCGCAACGAGCGGTTGCACCTTACGCGCCGGGGCTGTGTAGTTGGCCGCAGCCTGATGCAGCTGCGCCAGCGCTGCACCAGCTGCACGCGCGTGCGCGGCAGAGTGATACGGCGTCCACGACAACGCCTCTTCGTAAACATCAACTCCGGCCGGGATCGCGTGGACCTCGTAAGTCCAGGCATCCAGCTCAACTGCAGTCGCCCCAGCGCGAGTCGACAGCACACGTGGAACATTCGCACCATGATCCAGCAGGTGCGCTAAGAACGCATGTTCCTCCGCGATGCCAACGGCATCGCGCACCGCATGCGGATGACGCTTGACGAACACGCGCTCTCCACCTGCGCGCACCACGCTCGCCGCGGAGAATGGGCGCGGACTCACCGACTCAATCCGCACCGTGCCCATGATGCCGTATTGCTCCAGCAGCACACGCATCTCTGCTGCTTCCAGAGGAGCCCAGTCAGGCTCTACCAGCGTTCCGTTCAGCCCATGCGTTTTTGCTGTGGTCGTCATGCGTGCCGCGTAGCCTTTATCTTGTGCAAACGCTCATGGTACTAGAACGTGTAACGTGCTGCCAGCCGTACCGTGGCCGGAGCGCCCTGGTGAATGAACGTATCGCCGTAGTTCGCCCCCGTGTCCTTCCAGTAGCGCTTGTTCAGTACGTTGTCCGCATAGAGCCGTAGCGTCACATGCCCGTCTTCGCCGCGCGGACTCCAGCGTGCCCCAAGGTTGAGCAGACTGTACTCGCCTACGCTGACGATATCGTCGCGCGTGGCCTCTTTGCGGCTGGTCAGGCTCCATCCGGGCAGCAGATGAAGACCGCGCACACCCGGCAGCGCAATATCGGCAAACACTGTCGCTCTTGCGCGCGGCACGTTGATCACCTGCTGTCCGTTGTAGCTCGTTGTCTGCGAGTCGTCGCTGTGCGCCTGCAGCGCAGCAGCTGAAGCCGTCAGCTGTATCCATCGCGCAGCCTTGCCTTGCGCGTTCACTTCAAGGCCGGTATGCGTCTCGTGGCCGTCGGACTCAAAGCAGAGGTCCCCCGGAGCCACGTCGGTTCCATAGAGCGCGTTTGTCGGGCAGAACGAATCGGCGGCATCAATTACACGTGGGTAGAAGAATGGCTGTCGCATGCGGAAGACTGAAGCTGTGAGCAGAATCTGCTTCTCATACTTCACGCCGGCTTCAGCCTGGCGCGTGTAGAAGGGCTCAAGGAACGCGCTCGAATTGTCTACCCACCACGGCGCTTGCGGGCCGAGTGACAGCAGTACGCCGTAGTTGCCGTACACCGTCAGTGTGTTCGTCGCGGCCCACGTAGCACCGTACTGCGGCAGCCACAGCGTGCGCGATTTGCCATCATAGGCAAACGAACTGACGCGTGCATAGCGCCCACCGGCGAGCAGCGAAACTCTGCCGGGAATACGCATACGGTCTTGCACGATTCCAGAACCCTGATGATTGAAGTCCGACAGCACCGACGGGCCCGCCTGCTCCTTGTCCTGCGCATACACAACATTCGGCTGGTAGACGTTCTCCACGCCCAGCGGCAGGTACACAGTTGCCGAAGAAAGTTCCACGCGCCGCGCGAACAGCTCGCCGCCACCCACGATCTCATGCGTGACAGGGCCGGTTTTCACGCGTCCCTGCACAAGCGCCGCACCTACAGCATTCGTGCGCAACTCGCCTGGGCTGCGGTAGTCGTAGATCTCGTAGCTGCCGTCAGGGCAGAAGAAGTAGTACGGCGCATCCGGGCAGAGCGAGTTGCCGTCAGCATCCAGCGCGGCGCCGTAAGGCCAGATCACGTTGTCGTCAATCAACGAGTGGCTGTAGGATCCCTCAACGCGCGCGCTCCAAAGCGAACTGAACGCATGCGTGAGCCGTGCATCCGCATTGAATGTGTCAAAGGTATTCGGCTTGCTCCACGACTGATAGCCGAGCATGGTTGAAGCGAACACCGGAGCGGGTGTTATTGTCCCGCCCAGAAGCTGATAGCCCGCCTCGGAGCGCTGCACTTTGTGCTGATAGTCGAAGTCGATGTAGGCATTGGTCTGCGCATCCAGCTTCAACAACACATCGGCAGCGCCAACGCCTCTCCATCCGTCAGCATGCTGCACGTAGGTGTGCATGTCCTCGCCCGCAAGATTGATGCGCACTCCCGGCTCATAACGCACACCAAAGACGCGACCTGCATCGAGTGCGCCGTATGTGGTTCCGCGATGATCCGTCGCGGCTTCGACTGCAATGCGTTGACCCTTCACGGGGCGCTTGGTTACGAAGTTGATCAGCCCGCCGGACGAGGCCACACCGCTCTCCAAGCCGGCGACGCCTTTTACCACTTCCACGCTCTGCTTGTTCTCGAGCGGCACATCCTGCTCGCCCGCAATCGTCATGCCGTTGATCTCAAGCCCCGTAGCCAGGTCGATCGGGAACCCGCGAATCTCGAAGTCACCGTAGTAGCCCACGGGCGCGTAGTCCTCGGCGATTGAAGCGTCGTTCTTCACCACGTCTGACAGCACGCGCGCCACCTGATCGTTCAGCACAGCGCGCGATACGGCAGTCACTGCCAGCGGAGTCTCCTTCAGCGTTGCGCCATCCAGGCTGGCTGCGGTCGCCGTTGCCTGCAGGTAGTCATCCTTCACCACGTCCTTCACTTCAACTGTCGTTGTCACACGCGGCAGCACAGGCTTCTGCGTGTCTGCCTGCGCAGGCTGCTGAACCTGCTGCGCACATGCGCCCGCAGCACACACAAACAGCAGTGCAAGAGTGCCTGTGGTCAGTTTGTGGATGGAGTGAAGTGATTCGCGCCGGTGCATGTGGTTCTCCTCGTTTCAAAAAACATGCGAAACAGGAGAACGCAAACAGCAATTAGTGGAAGGCACGACTCGAAACTTCCCACGCCGGTATGACCCGGATCGGGTTCGAGGGTATCATCTCAGCCCCATTTCTCTGGGGCACCCCTGTTTCAACAGTTCAATTGAACCACTTTGTTTAAGGTTTGTAAATCGTGCTACGGCTAGCGCCACAGCGACTCGAGCAGCGCGCGATAGCTTTCGAGTTCAGGGATAATCAGTTGCGGCACCTTGGCGGCATCGTCGGCGTGGCGCAGTTCCACAGCCTCAGCCGCATGCGGCAGCTTGAGAAAGGCTTCGGCCTCAACCTCGGTCATCGGCCCGCCCTGCAGCGTCAGGCTCTCAACCGAAGCCGGCGACAGCGCAGCCAGGTAGCGTGGGTTCACACGGCAGAGGTAGCGCTTGGCAGCAACGTGCAGACGAATCGGATCGAGCGCCTCAGCAGGCAGATGCGCGGCCAGCATCTCCGCGCCAAGGTTCTCGTGCCGCGTGTCGATGCCGCGATCCGCAGCGTCTTCGCCTTCGTCGTGCAGCAAGTGGCCAACGTCATGCAGCAATGCCGCCGCCACCAGTGTGTCTACACCACCCTTGCGCCGCACAAACCACGCTGACTGCAGACTGTGCTCAAGCACAGTTACAGGTTCGCCGAAGTAGGCCTCCGCACCGCCTGCCTTCAAGCACTCCAACAGTGCATCAACACTCGCGATTGACTGCATACTCAGGCCTCCGCTGCGCGCAGCTTCGTTAAACGCTGATGCGCGACGAGCGCCAGCGCCACCAGCGCCGTCAAAACCGCGGCTACGGCCAGCGCGAAGAACGCGTTGCGCCATCCATAGGCCACCGTGATGCGTGCTACGGTGTCACCGCTCAGCCAGCCTGCCAGGTAGCCCACGCCGTCGATGATGCCCGCAGCGGTTGCAGCGCCGCGCTTGCCGCCAAAGTCCAGGCTCATCGCTCCGGCCAGGTAGGAGTACGGGCCCAGCAGCAGGAAGCCTGCCAGTGCCACCAGCGCCACCGGCGTCCACTGGCTCGCATGCCCAGGCGTTCCGGCCAGTGCAACCAGGCAGACGGCGCTACCTGCCATTCCACCTACGAGCACGATGTTGCGTCCGTTCAGGCCGATCTTGTCGCTCAACACGCCAGCCAGCAGCACGCTCACGCCGCCAAACAGCGGAAACAGCGCGCTGCGTTCGGCGGCCAGGCTGGTCGTCATGCCCACGTATTGCACAAAGTAAGTCGGCGTCCAGAAGTTGAAGGTCTCGCGCAGCAGCGTAGTGCCCAGCGAGAGCAGACAAACCAGCCAGAACGGCACGCTCACTACTAAGGGTTTCAGAATTGCCAACAGGCTGACACGTTCTTCGCTCGCGGCGGTGCCTTCTTCCGCATACACATTCAGCGGATTCGCCTCAGGTGAAGGAAGGCCGCGCTCTTCCGGCGTTTCGCGCAACAGCAGAAGATTGGCCAGCAGCAGGGCAGTGAGCGAAAGCGCGCCGGCAACAAACACGCCGCGCCAGCCCACGCCATGCGCAATCAGCGCGCTCATCACCCAGCGGCAAGCAGCATCGCCGAAGAGAAAGCTCAGGCTCAGCACAGCCATCACGGTTCCGTAAGTGGAGTAAGAGAACCAGCGCGACGCCACCTTCACCAGGCCTACCCAGCCCATCGACTGGAACAGTCGGTTGCCCACCCAGGCCAGTGTGAACAACGGAAACCCGCCGCTCACAACGAAAACCAGCGTGAACAGGATCGACCCGCCCATGCCGCCGAGGAAGCTCTTCCGCCCACCGAAGAGGTCCGCCATCGATCCCGAGATGAACTTGCCTGCCGCATAAGCGATGGTGCCCATCGATGCAATCAAGCCCAGCCGCACCTGCGCGTCGTTGGCGGTGATGCCCTGCCTGCCGAGGTCCGCAATCAGGTCGGGCAGAACCACCGCCAGGTTCGAGCGGCAGAAGTAGTAGCCGGAGTAGCCCAGCATGAGCAGCGCAATGGTTGCACCATGCCACGCCGCAAATCGCGCCTCTTTGTGCGCTGCCACGCTCTGAAGGTCTTCAGTTTTCTGAGGAGTCACACCGGCAGACTAACATGGGCCATTAGCTGATTCGTCGAAAACACGCACACCCTCTGCCTACGCGGGTTTGCGCGTGCTTCGTCGGGCTCAATTTTTTGTCAAAATATGGGCCATCTACCCTTCAATTCGCGATACATTGGAATAGCAAATCTCTCGACGGCGAAGAAACGCCGACTCCTGCGTAAATTTCTGTTGAAAGGCTGTTGGATGACCTGGTTCTTTTCCCATGTCCTCAATGCGCGACCCATTGCGCAGCGCATTGTGCTTCTGTGTTGTTGTCTGCTCGCCGCCCCGGCCGCGCTGCTGGCTCAGTCCACCTTCGGCACGATCCTCGGCACGGTGCACGATTCCTCTGGTGCAGTCGTGACGGGCGCGCAGGTCACGCTGCTCAATACCGGCACCACCGCCGCGCGTACCGTCGTGTCTGACGATCAGGGCAACTACGCCTTCCGCAATATCGACGTGGGCACGTACCAGATAAGCATCGTCTCGCAAGGCTTCCAGAAGAGTGTCCTGCCGCTCGTCGCTCTCACTGCGCGCGAAACTCGCCGCCTGGACGCTGTGCTGAAACTCGCAGGCGAGACGCAGACCGTGGTCGTCGACGACTTCTCTGCACCGGTTATCACCACCGAGGTGTCGAACCTCGCAGAGACCAAGGTTGGCGACGAACTGGTTTCACTTCCGGTTGCCATCTACTCACGTTCCTCCGGCTCCACCAGCCCCATCTCCACGCTCACCACTGAGGCTGGCGTGCAGACCGACGACAGCGGCCAGCTCTCCGTCATGGGCACCACCGCGGCGCTACTTTCCGTCACCATCGACGGCATCTCCTCCGTCGGCGTCGAGTACTCCGGCCCCGTGAACGAGATGTTCCCGTCGTTCAACTCCATCGAAGAGATTCGCGTCTCCGAGTCGAACAACAACGCCGAGTTCTCCGGCGTCGCCGACATCACCACCGTCTCCAAGGCGGGCACAATTCACCTCCACGGCGGCGTGTTTGAGAATCACGAGAACACCGTCTTCAATTCCAACGACAGCTTCGCGCTCTCCAAGCCGAAGATCATCATGAACGACTTTGGCGGCACGCTTGGTGGCCCGCTGCACGTCCCGGGGCTATTTACGACGGACAGTCCTGGCTTCTTCTTCGTCAGCTACGAAGGTCTGCGTCTGCCGCGCGAGACGCCCATGCTGCTCAGCGTTCCCTCCGCCGACATGCGCAGCGGCAACCTCACGGACTACCTCGCCGGACAGGGCGTCTCCGCCATCTACAACGCAGACGGCACGCCGCTCGATCCTACGGCTGTCCCCGTAAGCACCATCTCGCAGAACCTGCTCAGCGTGCTGATGCCGCTGCCCAACTACGGCGATTCCGCATCGTACGCGAACAACTACCAGATCAACTTTCCGTCGCCCATCTCGTCGAATCAGGGCGACGTTCGCATCGACAAGACAATCTCCAGCAAGCAGTCGCTATTTGCGCGCTTCTCTTACAAGAACCGCCAGATCATCACCGCGCCGTCGGCAGCGTGCGTCTTTACGTACTGCGCTGAGGCGGGCAGCCCGCTGCAGGGTGGCTACAACACACCGGAGATCGATCAGGGCCTGACCTTCGCGCACAACTACGTCATCACTCCCGAGCTCCTCAACGAATTCCGCGCCGGCTATAACGCGCAGCACACATCGGAGACGCAGAGCTATTCCACCACTGACCTGCTCGCGCAGACCGGCCTCACCGTTCCGCAGCCGGACACGATGTACTCTGAGGCGCCGCAGGTACTCATCAACGGCTTCATGTCCACCGGCGCGGGCAACCCTGGTGTGCAACGCGGACAGATCATCCAGGCGCTTGACAACGTGACGTGGACGCACGCGAAGCACACGTTCAAGTTCGGCGTGGACTTCAAGCACCTCTCCGATCACGACGACAACGTCTTCGGCAACTATCGCTCCGGCTGGTATGTCTTCGATGGCTCGTCGAACGTTGGCACTACCATTGGCGATCCCTACACGGCCTTCCTGCTCGGCTATCCGGACTACACCGAAGTCTCCACCACGAACAACCCCACCATGAACGGCCTCGGCCACTCGTGGGCCTTCTTCGCGCAGGACGACTGGAAGCTCACGCCGAACCTCACGCTCAACATCGGCATCCGCTACGAGCTGCATCCGCCACTGAGCGAGACGCACCGCAACACCGCGGCGTTCCTGCCCACATGGTCCGGCACAGGCACGGACGGCACCACACCCGTGAGCGGCGCAGTCGTTGTCTCCAACTCGCAAGCGCTTGCTGAGGCTTCCACGGACTTCGTCAGCTCCATCGCGCCCACGCCAATCCTCACCGCATCGCAGGCAGGTATTCCGTCCACCCTGCGCTTTACGGATCATAGTGACATCGGCCCGCGCATCGGCTTCGCATGGCGTCCCTTCGGCAACGACAGGACCGTGCTGCGCGGCGGCTGGGGCCGCTTCATCGAGTCACCGCTGGGCTTCTCGCTGGTCTCCGGCTGGGCCGTCCACTCCAGCTTCGTAGGCACCTATAACCAGGACTACACAGACGAGTCGATGACCACACCGCTCATCTCGTTCACCAATTCCTTCAACACTGCAGCCGGTGACTCGGCCGGAACGGCGGGCTTCTACTACGCCTTCCCGATTCACTACTCTGACCCATCTGTGCAGCAGTGGAACACGACAGTCGAACAGAACCTCGGCCACGATATCGGCCTGCGCCTCTCCTACAGCGGTAGTCACGGCTCCAACCTTGAAGCCATGGTCGATCTGAATCAGGTACCGGCCAACACAGTTGGTTACTCGGTCGCGCAGGACTCGCGGCCGTACACCTCGTGGAGCATTATCCAGAGCGTGCAGAACGCCGCCGAGAGCAACTACCACAGCGGCACCGTCGAGCTCTCGCGCCACAGCGGTAAGGGCATCACGTTTGACTCGAGCTACACCTGGACGCGCGACCTCTCCAACGCGGGCGGCGTTGCCCCCAACGCCTTCGCCGTCGCAGGCGGCAGCTATCTCACCGATCGCTTCCACCCCAGCCTCGACTACGGCAACGTCATCTACGACCGTCGCCACCGCTTCCTCACTACCTGGCTCTACGGCCTGCCCTTTGGCAAGAATCAGCATTGGCTTTCAACCAACGGTCTGCTCAATGCCTTCGTTGGCGACTGGCAGCTTGCCGGTGTCGCCATCCTGCAGTCGGGCCCGTTCCTCACGCCCTATCAGCAGTCCGTCGATCCGGCCAACACCAACATCCTCACCACAGTCGGTCAGGCTCGCCCCGATCAGCTCACCGGCGTCTCGCTCTACGCAGCGCAGCGCACCACCACGCAGTGGCTCAACCCGAATGCCTTCCCGTATCTCAACCTTCAGAACGCGGATGGCACCGGCATCGGCCGCTTCGGCAATGCGCCTGTCGGTGGCGTCGTCGGACCCGGTACCGCGAATCTCTCGCTCTCGCTCATGAAAGCTATCGCGCTGCACGAGCAGACCAGGCTCGAGCTCTCCGGAGAGGCTGCGAATATCTTCAACCACCGCAACTACGAGCCGCCGAACATGCAGGTGGACTCCGGCGGCTTCGGAGCCATCACGGCGCTGCAAACTGCGGAAGGCGCAGGCCCGCGCTCGCTCGAACTCACCGCACGTATCGTCTTTTAGCAACGCAGCACGCGCGAAACACAAAGGCCGTCGGATTGCTCCGGCGGCCTTTGTGTTGCTATCAGCGACTCACTTCCCGCTGGCTTTGCCTTGTCCTTCGGTCAGCGTCACGATGCGATCCACACCGGGCACAGTGAAGTGCTCCACTGCGCCGCTCGGCCAGTGCACCTCAATGTCGTCGATCGTGGTTGCCTGCCCAAGTCCGAAGTGCGGGCGCGGATCGTTGTTCGAAGCGTAGCTGCCGCCGCTCAGCACATCCTCGCGCAGCCGCATACTGTTTGCCTTCAGATACACCGTCGTGCCCACCGCGTCGCGCGGACTCTTCGCGCCGCCCACCATCTTGAATTCGATCCAGTGATTGTGGTCGTCATTCACATTGCGCAGCAGCACCGGATGGCCGTCCATCACGTTGATCACCACGTCGATCTTGCCGTCGTTGAACAGGTCGCCCACGGCCAGGCCGCGGCCCGCAATCACGTCGGCCAGTCCCGTACCTTCCACCGGCGGCACTACTTCAAACTTCTTGCCGCCGATGTTGTGAAACAGCATCGGCCGCTCCGCCCAGCTGGTGCCCCACGGGTACTGGTCGGCTTCGCGGTACACGTGCCCGTCAGCCATCATCAGGTCTTTCCAGCCGTCATTGTCGTAGTCGAAAAAGGCGTCGCCCCAGCTGAGGAAGGGAACCGTCACTTCGCCCAGCCCCAGCTCATAGCTCACGTCGGTCATGTTGCCGTCGCCTTCGTTGCGGTAGAGCGGCTTGTAGTTATCGCTGAAGGTGGTGTCGAATACGTCGAGCATGCCGTTGTTCAGATAGTCGCCCACGGCAATGCCCATCGACGCCGTCTCCTGCCCTGCGCCGTTCACAGCAAAGCCCGACGCATAGCTCACATCCTCAAACGTACCGTCGCCTTTGTTCAGGTAGAGATAGTTCGGCGTCGAGTCGTCGCCAACCAGCAGGTCCGGCTTGCCGTCGTTGTTCACATCGGCAAACACCGTGCCCAGGCCGTAGTAGCCGGGCTTGTCCGCCACGCCCGCCTTCTCGCTCACGTCGGTAAACGTGCCGTCGCCGTTGTTGTGGAACAGGTGATCCGGTTCGCCCTTCAGCCCGCGCGGGCCACAGCTCACCTGCTCGCCGCGAAATGTGCAGTAGGTGTTCGGCACGCCGTTCACCTCGGCCTGTGGCAGGTTCGCACGATCAAAATGCACGTAGCCCGCAACAAACAAGTCCAGCCGCCCGTCGCCGTCATAGTCGCCCCACGTCGAGCCGGTCGACCAGCCGCCCACCGTCACGCCTGCCTTGTCTGCCACATCCGTAAACGTGCCGTCGTGGTTGTTGCGGTAGAGCCGGTTCTTGCCCCAGTTCGTCACGTAGATGTCGGGCCAGCCGTCGTTGTCGTAGTCGGCAATCGAAACGCCAATGCCCCAGCGGTCGTTGGTCACGCTGGCCTTCGCGGCCACGTCGGTAAACGTGCCGTCGTGGTTGTTGTGGAAGAGCGCTGCATGCGGCGGCGTCTCCTTGCCGTCGAGCGCGTCAAAGGTCAATCCGGTTACCACGTAGATATCGAGCCATCCGTCGTTGTCGTAGTCCAGCAGCGCCACGCCACCGGCTTTGGTCTCGATGATGTACTTCTTCGCCGGTGTGCCAGCCTTCATCGTCCACTTGGTTAGCCCGGCCTTCTCGCTGATGTCCTCGAACACCACCGGCCCGCTCTTCACAAAGCCGCCCGCCGTAATCGGCCGATGCTGCGCGTCGAGCTGCACCGCATGGGGCGACTCCGCCGCCGTACTTGCATGAGTTGCTTGCGCAGGCGTGGTCTCAGTTGGGGCAGGGGATTGCGCTGCGGCCAAAGCCGCCATCAGCGCGCACATTGTCATCGCGGAGAGCTTGGGGAACATAGCGCAGCCAGTATACGGGCCACGGTTGACTCCAGTCTCGGCCGAAAGGTTGATACGCCAACGCCTGGCTGCGTCAGCTCAATACCACCAGACCCGGAGCGGCGGTTGCATTGGCCACTTCACATGCCATCGACGCAATCGTCGCATTATTCAGCACGTCGAACATTGCACGCTGCGCCCGTGCCCACACCGGATGCGCCGGGCATTCCGGCATCCGTCTGCAGTCCTGGCCGGAGATCAGGCAGATGTTCAGAAAGATCGGTCCGTCGATCGCTTCAATCACGTCGAGCATTGAGGCGCTGCGCCCCTCAGGCAGAATCGCAAAACCTCCAGCCTTGCCGCGCCACGACGAGATCAGCTGCGCGCGCGTCAGCGCCTGCAGCACCTTCGACAGAAAGCTCATCGGTGTATCTGTCGCCTCGGCCAGCACGGGCAGCATCGTGCGCTCGCCCTCGGGGCGTCCCGCCAGGTACACCATCACACGCACGCCATAGTCCGCCGCGCGCGTCAGCTGCATCGATGAGTTGCAATTCTTCATGAGTCGAGCACTGCCTCCGGGGTTTACGCCTGGCCTCGGCTCTGGAGCGGGCGCAAACCGAGACTACTCGAGCGTGTCACAGAGAAATGTATCAGTCATCACAGACCTTTGGTTAATCACTCACGTAAACATGACGCGTTCCCATTTATTTGGAGAGAAGTGGTCCGAAAGTGGCCCGCCTCGCTCGAACCATACCCGCTTCGCTTGAGTGAAAGGAAGCCCCCGGCCGTCATGTATCCCTATCCCGCTGTTGACCCTATCCCATTGCCTGCACCCATCTGGCTCTTCAAGCTCCTTCACATCGTCACCCTCTCGCTCCACTTTGTTGCAGTGGAGATGCTGCTGGGCGGCCTGCTGATCGCCGTTGGGTTCAGCCTCTTCGGTCGCTCGGCGC
>DATMUN010000377.1:0-2877 GCA_035563895.1 Occallatibacter sp.
CTGATCGAGTCATCCAGCCGATTTGCAACCAGCACCTGACGGCCATTCCGCGCCATCAATACGCCGCGTGGATCATCCCCCACAGGGATGCGCTTCACCACGTAATTCGCGCTTGCCGAAAGATCCTCGGCAAACGGCTGCGGATGCTCGCGCACAAAGCGCAGTAAGCGCGTCGTGTCGAGCACAGTTACATTTTCAGAACCGCCGTGCGACACATAGATGCGCGACTTATCCGGCGCAATTGCCACACCGAACGGCCGCGGATAGTAGCGCTCAAGTTCATCGAGCGGCACTTCAACCGGCTTTGAGCCAACGTCTGCGCCAAACAGCATCAGCGTGTCGATGAACGCTCCGCCATGCTCGAGATGCGCTAGCGGCACCAGATTTTTCGGGTGCAGCTCAGCAAGCACCCCAAGCCGCCCATCTGCCGAGAACGCAACATGGAATCCGTGCGCAATGCCGTGCAACGGAATGCGCTCAACAACAACCGCCCGAGCCGCATCGATCACCGTAATCTCAGACTCCGGTGCAGTGCGATGCGGTGTCGCATTCGGATAGACATGCGTCACGTAGAGCCGTGCTCCATCTGGAGAGGGCGTAATGTAGCTGGCTCCTCGCCCTGCCGCCAGCCTCTTCAGTTCCTCACCAGTCTTCGCGTCCAGCACCACGACATCGTTCGAGATGCGATTGGCAACAAATAGATATTTGCCTGCGTGGTCTTCCACCACGTTCGTCGGCTCAGCAGCAACCGGCCACGTAGCCACCACATCAAGCGTCCTAGTGTCAATCACAGAAATCGTGTCATCCCAGGTATTGGCGACGAACAGTTGCGCGCCATCAGGCGACAGCGAGAACCCTCGCGGAATGTGCCCAACGTGCACACGTTTGACCTCAGCGTAAGTCGTGGCATTCAGCACGCGTACTTCGTCCGCCCCTTGGCATAGCACGTACAGGCGTGCGGCGTCGGCGGAGTAAAGCATCTCCACCGGCGACACATATTGCGCACTCACAACTCTCGGATCGGGCGCAGCAGCGCACGCCGTTTTGCCATGCATCAGGGCCTTCGCAAAGCACGCCGCCGCAGCCGACGCAAGCAACGCTACGCAGCAATATCGCAACTGCACCTGGAGCCGCTCGTTCACTTCGGCTCCTCCACTGTCAGTACGCGATCCACCGGCTGCTGCGCGAGTGTCTGCTCGGTGCCGCTCGGCCAATGGATCACGATCTTGTCGATCGTCGTCGCTTTGCCAAGCCCGAAGTGCAGCCGAGCCTCATTCTGCGAAAGATATCCTGAACCAGCTACTCGCTCCTGCAACTCATGCTTCGCTCCGGCAAAGATCTCCACCTTCGCGCCGATGCCGTCGCGGTTACTCTTCGTGCCTTTCAGCAGAATCGCTACCCAGTGTCCGGTATTTTGCGAGACGTTGTGGACCAGCTTGCCGTGCTCGCCGAGATTTACAAGGAAGGCATCCATCTTGCCATCGTTGTCATAATCAGCAAAACAGGCGCCGCGAGCTACGGTGCGATCACTCAGCACCGCACCTGCATCGCGCGAAATGTCGTCGTAACGATCCTGGCCCAGCCCGCGGAACAGCGTATGCTCCTGCGGGATCAGGTGAATCAATCCGCCGTGAAAGATCAACACATCGAGGATGCCGTCGTTGTCGTAGTCGTAGACACCGGTACCCCAGCTCACATACTGCGCATTTGCCTGCGAAACACCATTGCCAGCGCCTATGTCATCGAAGGTCAGCTTGCCGGTGTTGTGCAACATTCGGTTGTAGTGACCATCCGTCACCCAGAGGTCCAGCATGCCGCGGCCGTCGAAGTCAGCAAACACCGGCCCCATTGACGACGTTGACTCGCCGTTCTGTCCGAATGCCGTGCCGCTGTCGTTGCCGATCTCTTCAAAGGTTCCGTCGTGTTTATTGCGGAACAGGAAGTTCTCTGTGCGGTCGTTGGCAACGTAAATGTCATCCCATCCGTCACCATCGAAATCTGCAGCCGTCACGCCCATCGTGCGGCCCACAAAGTTGCTCAGGCCTGACTTGTCAGACACATCTGTGAACGTGCCGTTGCAGTTGTTGTGGAAGAGCTTGTTTGTCTCGCCTTCATAATCGAGCGGCCCCGGATAATTATCGGCAGCATAGTAGGCCCGATACTTGGGATCGAACTTCACATAGCGTCCCACGAACAAATCGACGCAACCATCCTTGTCGTAGTCCAGCCACGTGGAACTGATCGCCCACCCATCGACCTTGATTCCTGCTTTCTCCGTCACATCGGTAAAGTGGCCGTTGCCATCGTTGTGATACAGAATCGTCTTGCCATACGCAGTCACGAACAAATCGACGAAGCCATCGTTGTCATAATCACCTGCGGTCACCGCAATGCCATACATATCGGGATTCAGGCCTGCCTGATCCGTAACGTCTGTGAACGTACCATCGCCGTTGTTGCGATAAAGATGGTTATGCGGCAGCGGGTTCGGCTTCACTTTCAGCGGATGCGGATGCATCGAGTCGTCCAGCGGTCGGCCGTTCACCACATAAAGATCAGGCAATCCATCGTTGTTGTAGTCGAACCACACACAACCTGCGCCAGTCCCCTCGAGCAACGACCCCAACTGCGCCGAGCCAAAGCTATGCGTGTAATCGATATGCGCTTTCGCCGTTGCATCTTCAAATTGAATTGCAGGTGCTTTTGCGGCACCAGCGGTCGCCGCCTGCGCACACACCACAGCAGGCATTACGGCCAACGCAATTGCGGAACTCAGCTTCCAGATTCGCATCATTTCGAAAGGCCTCCGTTTGCGTCGGTCTTGCCGGTCATGTCGGCGGGAATCGTGGTTCGGAGCAGAATGTCAGGCGTACGATT
>DATMUN010000378.1:0-4690 GCA_035563895.1 Occallatibacter sp.
TCACGTCGTCCACAATGCCAATCGTGAAGTGATTCTTCGGGGCAGCCTTCTTCAGCTCGTCCAGAATGCCCTTCACCATCGCCGGCGTGAACTCCTTCGACGACAGTCCGTAGCGCCCGCCAATCACCGTGGGCGTCGCAAACTTCAGCTCGCCAGCGTGCTCAGCCAGCACTGTCATCACATCCTGATAGAGTGGTTCACCTGCGGAGCCCGGCTCCTTCGTGCGATCCAGCACGGCAATCGACTTCACCGTTGCCGGCAGCGACGCCAGGAATGCCTTCGAGTCGAACGGACGGAACAGGCGAACCTTCACTAGGCCAACCTTCTCGCCGCTCTTCACCAGCGCATCCACGGCCTCCTCGGCTGCCTCAGCACCAGAGCCCATCATGATGATGATCCGCTCGGCGTCCGCCGCGCCGTAGTAGTCAAACAGGTGATACGCGCGGCCCGTCAGCTTAGCCACCTTGTCCATCACCTTCTGCACAATCCCCGGAACTGCGTCATGGTACGGCTGGCAGGCTTCACGAGCCTGGAAGAATACATCGGGATTCTGTGCAGTACCGCGAATGATCGGCCGGTCCGAGCTCAATGCGCGCTGGCGATACTCGACAATGTGCTTATCTTCCAGCATCGCCTTGATCGTGTCGTCGCTGATCGGCTTGATCTTGCCAACTTCGTGCGACGTGCGGAAGCCGTCGAAGAAGTGGATGAACGGAACCTTCGCTTCCAGCGTCGCAATCTGCGCTACCAGCGCCAGATCCGCCACTTCCTGCACAGAGTTCGACGCAAGCATCGCCCAACCGGTCGCGCGGCATGCCATCACGTCCGAGTGATCGCCGAAGATCGACAGTGCATGCGTGGCCAGCGTACGAGCCGTCACGAGCATCGTTGCCGGGGTCAGCTCACCGGCAATCTTGTACATGTTCGGAATCATCAGCAACAGGCCCTGCGATGCGGTAAACGTCGTGCCGAATGCACCGGCCTGCAACGCTCCGTGCAGTGCGCCCGCGGCGCCGCCCTCACTCTGCAACTCTTCCACAATGGGCAGTGCGCCCCAGATATTCTTCTTGCCTTCCGAACGCCACTGATCGGCCCACTCGGCCATTGGAGATGAGGGCGTAATCGGGTAAATTGCAACTACTTCAGACAACCGATAGGCAACCGAAGCAGCTGCCTCGTTCCCATCCAAAATGACCATTTTCTGTTCACTCATTCGCTTTGCCTCACAGCGCGGCCAGAGGAGAAAAAACCGCTACGGTGAGTCTCTTCTGCGGTGCTCTTGGCCGCTGTGATGAGAGACACAGGGAGGCGCGATAATTTCACACTATGAGACTAAATAGCATAATATGCACTTTCAATCTGAGCTTCAGACCAACCCCTCACACATAAAGCGTGAAATACCTCTTCAAACCCACACCATTTCGCGCCGCGCTACGGCAGACTGATTTCGCGCGAACAGCGGTGCTAAAGCGTCAATTTCGTTAGTTCAAATTCACCACCAGAGCTTCCCACTCCTCATCCAACGCAGCCCGGTAATACTCCCGCCCCGCCCGCCGATACCAATAATCCGCATTCGACTCCGCCCCCTCTTTACGATGAAGGTACGCGTGCACCGCCATCGCCTCGGGCGTCTCGAGTTCATCCACCATGCTGTGCGCCAGCACCCAGTTCCCCCTCGCATCCCACCATAGCGCCTTCATCTGCGCGTTCCATTCATCCGGCGGGCGATCCGCTGCCAACGCCGCTCTCATCAGATTCCTGTCCATCCGCTGCTCCTCTCTGCCATCTGCTACCGGTTTCGAAATTCATTTTCAACAGTGATTGAAGTCACAAACTCCCGGCACATGATCAGGCAACAATAAAGCGTCCCCCAATGATCGCCGACAAGGTCAGGAGGGAGTGCAAAGATATCGCGGCTGGCTGCAGATACCCCGCCGCTCCCCAGAGGTCAGCAGATGGGATATATGGCACCCAGGCCAGAAGCATCAACGATTTGCAACTCAGACCGAAATAGTCCTATACTGAAATCAGACCATTCCGGTCGCAGTTTTAGGGTACTGCCCTTTCGGCAGCCCGTGGGAGTCCGGCGGTTGAGCGTGCTAAGTGAATTGAGAGTCGGCCAAAGTGCGGTGCTGATCGCTCTGGACCTCCCCGAGTCCGTCCAGAACCACCTGATGCACATGGGTTTTGTCCCCGACGCGCATGTAACCGCACTCCGCCGCGCCCCTGCCGGCGACCCCACCGTCTATGCCATTGACGGCATGGAAATTGCCCTCCGTGTAGAGACCGCCCAGTCCATCCGCGTCCGCGAAGCCGACTCCGCCGAACTCCCGGAAGCCGTTGAGCCTATGCTTGCCGGAGCCTCTCGATGAGCTCCTGCTGCGACACTCCGGCGTTCGTTCCGCCGCAGCAGCCTGCTGCTTCCGGCGCACTGCAGACCGTTGTCCTGATTGGTCCCCCAAACGCTGGCAAGTCCACTCTTTTCAATCGCCTTACTGGTCTCCGTCAAAAAGTAGCCAACTACCCCGGCGTTACCGTCGAACAGCGCATGGGCCTCATGGCCGGCGTCGGCCGCGATGACCTCACACTCATCGACCTTCCCGGCATCTACTCGCTCTCCCCTTACTCTGAGGATGCACGCGTCTCCATCGACGTGCTCAAGGGCAAGATGCCCGGCACGCCCACGCCAGACGCCGTTCTCCTCGTGCTCGATTCCCTGCACCTCACACGCCAGCTCATGCTCGCCGCTCCGGTGCTCGCCCTCGGCCTTCCTACACTCGTCCTGCTCAATATGAGCGATCTGATGGAGTCCCGCGGCGGCGAGGTCGATGCCCTTAAGCTCGCCCGTGAGCTCGGCGCTCCGGTTGCTCTCATCAGCGCCACACAAGGTACCGGGCTCGAATCGGTTTCGAACTTCCTCAACCAGCAGGAAGCCCGCCGTGTCGCCCAGCCGCTCTCGCTGCCGGTGCTCGGCAATGCCGCCAGCACCCACACCTGGGCCGCGCAGGTCAGCCGCCGCACCGGCTATCGCGCACCTCTCTCGGCAGAAAGCAGCCGCAAGCTCGACAACATCCTGCTGCATCGCGTCTGGGGCCCATTGCTCTTTTTGGTCGTCGTCTTCGCCGTCTTTGAGGTCGTCTTCTCCATCGGCCAGCCTCTGTCGGACGGCTTCGGCGACCTGCTCGCCGCCATTGGCAATATGGTGCGTCCCTTCCTGCCCGCGGGTTGGATACAGTCCCTTGTTCTCGATGGCGCATGGAAGGGTATCTCCTCCGTTCTTGTCTTTCTCCCCCAGATCCTGCTGCTCTTCCTCTTCATCGGAGTCCTCGAAGACTCCGGCTATCTAGCACGTGCTGCACTCATCGCGGACCGGGTCATGCGTACCACCGGACTCAACGGCAAAGCCTTTATCCCGCTTCTCTCCGCCTACGCCTGCGCCGTCCCGGCCATCATGGCCACGCGCACTATCGAGAACAAGCGCGACCGCTTCGCAACCATCCTCGTCACCCCATTCATGACGTGCTCCGCCCGCCTGCCTGTCTACATGATGTTGATTGCAGCCTTCATTCCCAACACCATGTACCTCCACGGCTTCGTTGGCCTGCGCACTCTCGTGATGCTAGGGCTCTATCTCGCCGGCTTCATCGCCGCCATGACCACCGCCTGGCTGCTCAAGAGCTCCATCCTTAAGTCCAGCGAGACACCCTTCATCCTCGAACTGCCGCAGTACCGCATGCCCACGCTGCGCTCTCTCGTGATGCGTCTCGTCGACCGCGCGCGCGTCTTCCTCAAGAACGCCGGCACCGTGATCCTGATGGTCACTATGGCCCTTTGGCTTCTCGCGCATATTCCGCCGGTTCCCGGGCAAAACGGTTCCTACACCGCGCCCGAGCTCGCAGACAGCATGATTGGCCGCTTCGGTCACGTCATCGAGCCCGCCATCGCCCCGCTCGGCTTCAACTGGAAGGTCGGCATCGGCCTGCTCTCGTCGGTCCTGGCCCGCGAGGTCATGGTCAGCACCATGGGTACTCTCTACGGCGCAGACCCTGACACCCAGGCCCTCAATTTGCAGGCAGCCATGCATCGCGATCTGGCCCTTCCCGGCGCCCTCGCGCTCATGATCTTCTTCGCCTTCGCCCTGCAGTGCACCTCCACCATCGCCGTCGTGCACCGCGAGACCAACAGCTGGAAGTGGCCCGCCCTGCAGTTCACCTATATGCTCGCGCTCGCCTACGCCGCCGCCTTCATCGTCAACCACGTGGCGTCCATCTTCATGCACTAGTTCCTGCATGTACCTCTTCCCTCTCTGTGAGAGAATGAAGAGGTACACAGTCTTTCGGGCTGCCCTCAAGTGCGCGGCCCATACCTGGCTCAACTGAATGCACTGCGCGGCCTTTGCAGCCTTTACCCCGCTGCGGCTCGTGTGCGCGAAACGGAAAACGAATGATCAGTGTCAGCAATGTGTCCATGCGCTACGGCTCGAAGGTGCTCTTTGAGGACGTCACCACCACCTTCATCCCAGGCCGACGCTACGGCCTCACCGGCCCCAACGGTGCCGGCAAGTCTACCTTCATGAAGATCCTCACCGGCGAGCTCGAGCCGCAGAAGGGCATCGTAGTGCGCCCGCGCAAGCTCGGCGTGCTCCGCCAGGATCAGTTCGCTTTCGACAACTATCGCGTCATCGACACCG
>DATMUN010000379.1:0-4873 GCA_035563895.1 Occallatibacter sp.
AAACCCAAACTGCGCCGCAAACGCCCGCCGCGCATCGTCGTATCTCCCTACATCCGCGTAACATAGCGCCAGCACGTAATTCGGATCGACGTTCGCGCTCTCTACCGGCGTCCGCCCCCGCTCCAGCAGCGGAATCGCTTCTCGCACGCGCCCCATGCGAAACAGGCTCACGCCCTGCATCTCCGCCGACTCGCGATCGGCCGCATCCTGCGTCTGGGCCCGCGCAAAGGCCGCAGCAGCCGCGTCAAACTGGTCTTTCTGATACAGGATCATTCCCCGCAGCCGCTCCACACCCACAGGCTCCGGCGTCAGCTTCGCCAGCGCGTCCAGTTGCACCAGCGCCGCATCCAGCCGCCCCTTCGCCGCCAACGCCCGCGCCGACTCCATCGTCACAGCAGCTTCGCTCGCCGCGACCCCATTCGCCTGTGCAATGCACGTCTGGGCTATCAAAACAAAGACTGCAGTAAATAGAACTCGCTTCATCACAAAGAACTATAGCCGAGCAGTAAACTCGGCACACTTTCCACTCGTTGTTCTACAAAGCTCAAAAGAAGAGGGGAGCTTTAAAGCTCCCCTCCAGGGTTTGTTGCGGCTCCTCGCGTCTCTAGAACTGCACGCGAAGTGTAAATTCAAGCTGACGCGGTCCGCAGCTTGCACCAGGCTGGTCGCAGCCCTGTGCCTGACTGCTGATCGTGCCTTCGCTCAGGACGTTATTGCTGGGGTTGCCGGCAGTGATGTGGTTGAAGGCGTTGAAGGCGTCCAAACGGAACTTCACCGCCACACTCTCCCAAACCGTAAAGGCCTTGGTCAACGCCAGGTCAGAGGTCCAGAAGCCAGGACCAAACAGCGTGTTGCCGCCCGCGTCTCCAATCACATCCAGCCCCGGGAAGGAGTAGATCCCACCCGTCGTCGGCTGCGCATCGTAGAACTTCCGCGTGCGGTTGCTGGTATTGAATGAGCCCAGGTTGGTGCTCAAGTGGCCTTTGGCATTCGGACGGCAAGGCGCCGAAGTACCGCCGACGTTGTGGTTGCAATCTTCCGCAGTCCCTACTCCGCTCGTATTGAAGTCGGAGTAACCCGCCGACCATGGCAGACCGCTTGCCGTGTTGAAGGTACCCGCGATCTGATAGCCGCCAATGATCAGGTCGGTTATGCGGTTCGCGTTCGGCATAATCTGCCGCCCCTTGCCGAAGGGCAGATCGTACGAGCCGTACAGCGTGATCTGCTGGCGGCGCACGTTGCTGTCCCGGTAATGGGTAATCGTGTGATCCCACGTCCAGTAGCCATTCGCATCGCCAAACGCGCTTGCCCACTGGTAGTTGGCGTTCAATGACAGTCCGTGTTTCAGCGTCTCATGCAGCTGGAGTTGAAGAGCGTCGAACTCCGTGTTCTCGTCATCGCCATACCACGAGATGCCATTCGCCCATCCGCACATGCCGGATGTAAGGTTCACATCTCCACCGTTGGCAGACTGCAGGCCGGAGAGAGAGATGTAGTTGGCATCCTTGCAAGCAGCCAGCGAGCCGCCATAGTACCGCTGCAGATACTTCGACGTACTCACGCCGCCGGAGTAGCCGCTAGGCAGTGCCGTGGTTCCGCCGCTCAAGCCCGCAGGATCCCAGTTCAGGGTCTGGCCCGTCACGCTGTACTTGCCCGGCAGGAACAGCGCTGCTTCGTTCGGGTTGGTGTTGTTCTGATCGGTATCGCCAAGGGTGTGCGTGCCCTTGTTGCCCACGTAGGCAATCGTCACGCTCGTTGACGGGCTGAACGCGTGCTCCACGCTCAGGTTCCACGCATCCAGCGTTGGGAAGCGAAGCGGATTCGGACGACCCTTCGGGCTGACCGCGTATCCCTGCGCTGGCAGCAAGCCGTTGCTTGGAACGCTGGGCAGGGTAGCTGCCGTTGGGCCCACCGAGAAGTTCACTGCCGTCGACGTGATGCCACCGGGGCGGTTCACACTCTGGTTGGCGAGAATTGGCAGGTTCTGGGTCACAACGTGGCCAAACAGCGAACCGAACACGCCGAGGTCGAAGCTGCGTCCGTATCCGGCGCGGATCACCGTCTTCGAGTCCAGCTGATAGGTCACGCCGATGCGCGGAGCCAGGGTCTTCGACTTCTCAGTACTCCACCCCATGTTCAGCGGCACGCCGCCTACGCCGGCCACGTGCATATAACCATCGTTGATGTTCAGCAGTGCGCCATTGCCCGAGGCATTCACCGCCTCAGGCGTGTAGAGCTCCCAGCGCAGACCAAGGTTCATGGTCAGCTTCTGGCTGGCGCGCCACGTGTCCTGCCCATAGAAGTACAGGCGCTTCTGGTTTTCCTTTGCATTCGTTGAAACCGAGACGTAACGGCCGAAGCTGTCCGCGTTGCCCAGCATGAAGCTGGCCCACGCCAGTCCATCGGTACCGTTGCTTGAAGTCTGGTTTGACGTCATGTTGAACAAACCGGCGCGGTCGGTGTCCGAGGGAACGCGCAGGTTGTTCGCAAAGCGAAGATCAACACCCACCTTGAGGGAGTGGTTGCCCATCACCTTGGTCCAGTTGTTTACAAACTGCAGCTGCGATTCCTTCTCCGTCAGCGGGCAGTTGCAACGGCCGATGTTCAGGCCGGCGCCGATGTGCGAGGTAGAGTAGGTTACGCCACCCGCGTTCACCGGGACATTCCATCCAGGCGCACCCGAGGTGAAGTAGCTCCCCGTGTTGATTCCCGGAATGCCGATCTGGTTGGCAAACTCAACGCCCTGGTCATACTTTGCCGTCGTGATGTTGTAGCGATAGTAGCCAATGCGCCAGTCCGTCAGCAGCTTCGAATTGAGCGCGATGTCCATGCCCGTCGCCAGGCTGTCATTCGCACCCTTTGAGCTGCCTGCCAGGCCGCCCGTGCCATATCCCGGACCGCCGGCATCGCCATACATCGGCTTGCCCGAGAGAGTATCCGTGAACCGCGAGAAGCGCCCGAACGCATGCATCTTCTCGTTGATCGTGTAGTCGCCGCGTACCGTCCACGAGTCGGCGTTGAATAAGCCGCTGCCAGACCCGGAGAAGTTGTTGGCGATACCGGTGTGATCGGTTGCTGTCGGCGATGCACCGTTGTTCGGCGCGTAGGGCTGCATCAGCTTCATGATCGCCACCGCCGGAGCAGACAGCTGCGCCGTCGGAATTACGTTGTTCGCATACGCGTTGCCGCCACCGCTCGTCGAGTTGTCGTAGATCAGGCTGGTAACGCCCAGGGCCGTCGCATACTCGCTGAAGTCGCAGCCGGCGGCTGTGCCCGCATACGGTGCTTCCGTACCCAGGCAAGAGGCCACCAGGTGCGCGGTCGGAACCGTGTCGCTGTTCGAGGTGCCCACCTTCGAACGAACCGCTTCGTAGTTGCCGAAGAAGAACGCTCTGTCGTGGATCACCGGCCCGCCGATCGATCCGCCGTAACGGCTCTTGATGCCTGCCGGAATCACTGCGCCGCTGAACGGATTATGAGCCAGGTTCGCGTTGCCCGTACGGTAGTCGTACACGCTGCCGTGGAACTTGTTCGTTCCCGAACGCGTCTGTGCCGTAACAACAGCAGACACCGCCTTACCCAGCTCGGCATCAAAGTTCTGAGTGGTGATCTTGGTCTCGGTCACTGCGTCGAGTGCCGGGTTGATAACGATAATGCCCAGGATCGGGTCCTGGTTGTCGGTTCCATCCAGCTCGAACGCCGTGCCGCCAAAGGCCTGACCGTCCACCTGGATCTGACGCGATCCCTGCGGATCTTCCGTCGCCGCGTGCGACCAGCCAAGGAGCTGTGCGCCCGGCAGGAGCAACTGCAGGCTGGTGAAGTTCTGATCCGGAACAGGCAGGCTCGCCACCTGCTGCGAATCGAACACGGTCGATACATCCGCGCGATCGGTCTTCAGCTCCGGCTGCGATTCCGCGTCCACCGTCACCGTCGTGTTCTCCGCGCCCACTTCCAGCGTCGGATCGATGCGCGGTGCAGTGTCCGCCTGCACCGTGATGCCCTTGGTCTCAAAGTTCTTGAAACCCTTCGCAGTCACGCGCAGCATGTAGCTGTCCGGAATGAGGTGTGGAACGGTATAGTCGCCCGACGCATTCGACACCGTGGTCACGACGGTGCCCTTGGCCTCGTCTCTCACCGTAATCGTAGCGTTGGGAATCGCCGCGCCCGTCGTGTCCGTCACGGTTCCAAAGATCGAACCGTAGACCGACTGCGCACGGGTCGGGATCGAAAGGAGCAAACCCGCGCAGGCGATTATCGCCAGCACGAGTGCTGTACGCACAGTTCTATTCATGCGGTCTCCTGAAAAAAGTGCTAGGTTCTTCGTTTTTTCAACTTTTGTCTTCTGCCGGCTGGCAGGTTGTGATGCGGCTAGTCGGCTTGCAAAAGCTCCCCCGCCACTGTGGCAGGTTCGCGAAAATCCGGCTGACCTGCTCTCCGAAGCACACCTTGGTATAGAGAGCAAAAAAGAGGCTGCCAGAAACAACGCGAAACACTACCGAAAACAATGCGCGACTGTCAACGCCTTTCAATCACCGAACGACATATCAATTTATGTAAACCTTTTCCTGTCTGCTGCCACCCTCCGCCTCGCCGCCTTCCCAGTGCCGTGACTCCTCAGAACTCGTAGAAGTAAATCAATTTATTCGTATCAACCCTCGCCAATTCTCCAGCGTTAACGCGGCTTCCTGCCACCTTCTCTGCGCTCAATCCACTAACTATGCAATAGTTGTAAATCAGACATTTTTCATAAATGTAGCTACATTTATGAAAACACACATCGGCTTGATAGAGCCCTCTGTAAGGCCCTCTCTCTTCGCAGGTTGGAGACTTATCTCCACCAAAAGATTGAGGTTGCGTTGCGGCTCGCTGGCCC
>DATMUN010000380.1:0-6368 GCA_035563895.1 Occallatibacter sp.
GCGGTACTGTTTGCCTTAGGTGTGTTGGTGTCGACGATCCCAGCGAATGCTTTGCTCATGGCCTGGCCTCTTGACGGCAAGCCTGCTGTGAGGATGAAAGGCTATTGGGAAGCACTGAATCGTTGGCATCTTGCGGGGTTGCTGGGCGGGATAATCTGGTGCCTGGGCGCAGTGTTGAACTTTCTCGGCTCAGGCGCGCACAAGGTTGGACCTGCGGTATCGTACTCCATCGGCCAGGGCGCCACGATGATCTCTGCCTGCTGGGGAGTGTTCGTCTGGCGTGAGTTCGCTGGCGCTCCGGCGTCTGCTCGACGCTATCTGGTTTTGATGTTTGGATTCTTTTTGCTGGGACTGTGCTCTATCGCGCTTGCGCCCCTTTTCTAGGCAACAAATCCACTATGAGCGAAACCGGAAAGCCCATCCTCGTCATCGGTAGCATCAACATGGACCTCGTGGCCAAGACGCCGCGTATACCGTCCGCCGGCGAGACGCTAATTGGAACTGATTTCGTAACGACACCTGGTGGAAAAGGTGCGAATCAGGCAGTAGCAGCGGCGCGCCTTGGTGCATCCGTCAGCATACTGGGTATGGTGGGCAGGGATGTCTTTGGCAAGACGCTCGAAGAGAACTTGAGCGCCGCTACAGTCAACACGTATGCGATAGAACACGCCGATGGCCCATCTGGGATCGCATCCATTGCTGTTGCAAGGGACGGACAGAACAGCATCATCGTAGTTCCCGGTGCGAATGGCCGTGTGGATATCGACTATCTTGACCGCCATGCTGGATTGATCAGCGCAGCAGGCATCGTTCTCTGCCAATTAGAACTGCCGCTCGATACAGTTCTACACGCATTGAAACTTTGCGGCGCCGCAAGTGTTCCTGTGGTGCTCGATCCAGCGCCAGCCGCACCACTGCCTGACTTGGCGTGGACGCAGATCGACTGGTTCACCCCCAACGAGACAGAAGCTGCACTTTACTCCGGAGAAAACTGCAGCGCCGAAGAGGCTGCAGCTCGACTACTCGCGCGAGGTCTGCAAGGCGTAATTCTTAAACGCGGAGAAACCGGCTCCTACATTGCTACGCGCGATGGAAGAGCTGAATGGGTTCCGGCATTCGCTGTGAATGCGGTGGATACTGTTGCCGCCGGCGACTGCTTCAACGGTGCATTCGCTGTTGCGTTGCTGGAAGGGCTCGATCCGCGGGCTGCTGCTCGCTTCGCGTCCGCTGCCGCGGCGATCTCTGTCACGCGGCACGGCGCACAAGTATCCATGCCTTTGCGCACAGAGGTCGACGATTTTCTGAAACGGCGCGGCTAGTTGCGCCAGTCGTCAAAGCGCCCTGCACGAATCGCCGTAGAGAGCACATCGATGTCCGGAGCAAGCGAGCGATCTGCTTCGAGGCGAGGAACGACTGCGCGGACTGCGGCGTAGGCATATTCGACTGCACGCCCGGCTTGCAACGGACGCCTGAACTCCAACCCTTGCGCAGCGCACATGAGCTCGATTGCGGCGACCCGCTCGGCATGCTCGACGATCTGCCGCAACTTGAGAGCACCGGTCATGCCCATTGAAACGTGATCTTCCTTGCCACCATCTGTAGGAATGCTTCCTGTGGAAGACGGATGCGCCAAGACCTGACACTCGTTGATGAGAGCAGCGGCGACTATCTGCGCGATCATGAAGCCTGATGATAGGCCGGCGTCCGGTGACAGAAAAGCAGGGAGGCCTTCGTTGATGTCCGGGTTGAGAAGCCTGTCGATGCGCCGCTCTGCGATGCTGGAGAGATCCGTGATCGCAATCGATGCGTAGTCGAATGCGTACGACAACGGTGCGCCATGGAAGTTGCCACCGGAGATCACTGCATCTTCCGTTTGCGCATCCGCTGGGAAGATCAACGGATTGTCGGTTGCTGATCCGGCCTCAGTCTCGAGCACGCCGGACACATGTGCAAGCACATCGCGTACGGCGCCGTGCACCTGCGGCATGCAACGCAGGCAATATGCATCCTGCACACGCGTGTCGTGGTCGCGGTGCGACTCACGAATCTCCGAGTCAGCAAGCAACCGCAGCAGATGTTCTGCAGCCTTGGTTTGCCCAGCATGCGGGCGGGCACGATGAATACGCCCATCAAAAGCGGCAGGAGTGCCCATTAGCGCTTCCAGCGCCATAGCGCCGGCAAGATCAACAAGTTCCACTACGCGCTGTGCTCGGGCAACGGCGAGAGCGCCTACTGCAGTCATCGCCTGCGTACCGTTGAGCAGTGCTAACCCCTCTTTCGCCGCCAGCGTTACCGGCTGCAATCCTGCGCGCCGCAACGCTTCAGCGCCGGAGATACGCTCGCCTTGGTAGAACGCTTCGCCTTCGCCAATGACCACCAAGGCTAGATGCGCGAGCGGCGCGAGGTCACCGCTCGCGCCTACGGAACCCTTCTCCGGAATGACTGGATGCACGCCTGAATTCAGAAGGTCAACAAGGATATCCAGAACTTCAGGTCGCACGCCGCTAAAGCCCTTCGCAAGGACGTTCGCTCGCAGCAGCACCATAGCACGCGATTCGGCTTCACTCAGCGGCTGGCCCACTCCACCTGCGTGGCTCCTGACCAGGTTTCGCTGCAATTCCGCCAGCTTCTCAGGAGGAACTCGCACATCAGAAAGCTTGCCAAATCCGGTATTCACGCCGTAGACGGTCTCGCCCGCAGCGAGTATCTGCTCGATCAGCGCTCGGCTGGCTTTCACGCGCGCGTAAGCATCTTGAGCAACAGCGACGGTGCGCCCCCTCAGCGCAACCTCTTCGATGGTTGCAAGGGAGAGCGGCTGGCCATTCAGAATCAGTGCATCCATGCTGAGATGGTAGGCTCAACGGCACTCCAGGTACATATGGATTGCGAGGACAAATTGAACATCTATAGGCTGTTCCACTACGATTGATTCATATGGCGATGGATTCCACCAGTCTAATGGATCAGTATGGTCGAATGATCCTTGCCGAGTTGCAGGCTAATGCTCGCATCAGCACCGCCGAGCTTGGGCGGCGGATTGGGCTCTCGCCCACGGCTACAGCAGAACGTCTGCGACAGATGGAAGAAATCGGTATCGTGTCTGGATACACCGTCGACATTGACCGCGAGGCACTCGGGCTCGAGGTTCTTGCCTTCATCCGCATGAGTTGCGCAGGGCAGAACTACCGCCGATTTATCGACTACGTGCAAACTCTTGAAGAAGTGCGCGAGTGTCACCATCTGACAGGCGGCGACGACTTCCTACTAAAGATCACCACGAATAACATGGTGAACCTGGAAGCGCTGATCGAGGCATTGCTACCTTACGGAAATCCCGTGACGAGCATCGTGCTCTCTTCGCCGGTCGAGCATCGACGCTATGCGGCTACTGGCAAACTGATCTCAGTGGCAAGAAAGCAACCACGCAGGCGCTGAGGTGGCTCACTCCACGCCGAGTATGCGCCGGTTCCTCTCTGGATTTGTCACTGCACCGGCGAAGTCGTCGAATGCGCGATCTGTGACTGTAATTATGTGTTCGCGAATGAAGCGCGCTCCTTCGCGTGCACCAGCCTCGGGATGTTTCAGGCAGCACTCCCACTCGAGAACTGCCCACCCGGGAAAGTCGTATTGCGCCATCTTGCTGAAGATCGCTTTGAAGTCGATCTGTCCGTCGCCGGGTGAGCGAAATCTGCCTGGACGATCGACCCATTCCTGATAGCCACCATAGACACCACTTCGACCGTTTGGGCGGAACTCCGCATCTTTAACGTGAAATGCGCGCACGCGTTCGTAGTACAGGTCGAGGAAGCTCAGATAATCCAACTGCTGAAGAACCATGTGGCTTGGATCGTAGAGGATGTTCGCTCGCGGATGCTCGTCGACAACGCCGAGAAAGTGCTCGAACGTAACGCCGTCATGAAGATCCTCACCGGGATGCAACTCGAAGCAGACATCCACACCAGCAGCGTCGAATGCGTCGAGGATCGGCAACCAGCGGCGGCCGAGCTCATCAAACGCCTCGTCGATGAGACCCGCAGGCCGTTGCGGCCACGGATAGAAGAATGGCCATGCAAGAGCGCCTGAGAAGGTTGCGTGCGCCTTGAGGCCGAGGTTGCGGCTGGCCTGCGCGGCCCACAGTAACTGCTGCACAGCCCACTCCTGCCGCGCTGTTGCGTTGTGCGCGAGCTCCGGCGGAGCAAACCCTTCAAGTGCGAGGTCGAACGCAGGATGACTGGCGACAAGCTGGCCCTGGAGATGCGTTGAAAGCTCGGTCAGTTCAAGACCTGCTTCGCTCAGAACTCCGAGGATCTCATCGCAATACGCGCGACTCTCTGCTGCCCTTTGCAGATCGAAGAGCCGCGCGTCCCAGCTCGGGATCTGCACGCCTGCGAATCCGTGACCCGCTGCCCATCGAGCGATTCCGGCCAGCGAATTCATAGGAGCGACATCACTGACGAACTGCGCTAGAAAAATTCCGGGGCCTTGAATGGTCTTCATACAATGACTCCTGCACTACAAATCAACCCACTGCCCACATTGGCTACTGGCAATAGCGCGATCGATGAATCGCATGCCGCGCACCGCTGCCTGCAAACCGGGAAGCGTCTCGGGCAATGGCTCGGCCACGCCGGACTTCCACGCTGACAAACCGTCTGCCCACTCGCGATAGAGTACGGCAAATGCCTCGAGATATCCCTCGGGATGTCCGCCGGGCAGGCGCGTCACCGCTGTTGCGGAGTTGCTGAGATACCCGCCGGCTGCGTGGCGAATCTCTTCTGGCCTGTCAATCCATTTCACCCGCAGGCGATTTGGATCCTCCTGTGCCCACTCGAGCGATCCGGCTTCTCCATACACTCTGAGGCGCAGACCATTACGCTCGCCAGTCGCTATCTGCGACGTCATAAGTACCGCCTGGCTACCATTATTCAGACGCAGTAGTGCGGTGCAGTCGTCGTCTACAGGACGGCCTTCGACGACCGACAAAAGCGTGGCTTGTAGCGCTACCGCCTGAAGTCCTGTTACGTACTCAAGCAGATGAAAGGCGTGCACGCCAATATCGCCGATGCAACCGCCGGGGCCATTCAATGCAGGGTCGACACGCCAAGCGGCCTGCTTCTGGCCAGTCGCTTCGACCCTGCGGCTAAGCCAGCCCTGCAGATATTCGACAGCTACTTTGCGAATGGCGCCCAGTTCCCCGCTGGCGCAGATCGCACGAGCTTCGCGGACGAGCGCGTACCCGGCGTAGGTGTGAGTGAGGCCGTAAGGCAGATTTGTTTCCTTCACTGCGGCCTCCAGCACCAGCGCCTGCTCATACGTTGCCGTGGCGGGCTTGTCGCTCATCACCGGAAAGCCATGATGCAATGCCTTGATGGCTACGGGGAGATGCAGCGCATTCGGCGTCACGATGGAGATGAAATCAATTGCGTCGTCGCGGCGGCGCTCAACCTCGATCATTTCGCTGTAGTCGGAGTAGCATCGCGAGGGATCGATTCGGTACATTTCGGCAGCAGCGCGAGAGCGCTCTGGCACGCTTGAAAATGCGCCGGCAACAAGTTCGATCTTTCCATCGAGCTCCGCAGCGATGCGATGAACCGGCCCGATAAACGCACCTGGACCGCCGCCCACCATCCCCATGCGCAACTTGCGGCTCTGCATTTTGTCTTGCCTCCCTTTACTCCGCAGCGTGGACCGAACGCAGCCCGGGCGCCAACAGGCAGACTACGCCAAGTGCACCCAGATAAGCAGCTGCCGAGTAGATGAACAAAGGAACATAACTATGTGTCCACTGCACGACGTGACCGACGACTGGCTGAAAGATTGCGCCGCCGACGGCGCCGGAGACCTGCCCGAAGCTGACGACGGTGGCGACGTGCCTGCTGGCGAACATATCAGACGAAGTAGTGTATACGTTGGCCGACCAGCCCTGATGCGCGGCGGCAGCGAGGCTGAGTAGCGCAACGGCTATCCACATGGACTGCACGGCACCGGCAAACGCCACAGGCAGAACCAGGCACGCGCAGACCAGCATTGCGGCCAGTCGTGCGGGTTTCATGCTCATCCCCAGATGTAGGAATCCTTTTGGCAGCCAACCGCCAAAGACGCTTCCGAATGTGGACATTGCGTACACAACGACCAGCGGCGGCCCCAGATGAGATAGGTCCGCGTGGAATCGCGAGTTGAAATACTGCGGCAGCCAGAACAAGAAGAACCACCAGACAGGGTCCGTGAAGAACTTGGCAAGGATGAACGCCCACGCCTGCCTATGAGCCAGCAGACTCCACCAAGCGTGACTCGGTCGAACTTGTTGCGTTTGGTTTTTTGGCTGTTCAGAAGATGCAGCAGTTGGCGTGCGGTAATGCACAGACCAG
>DATMUN010000381.1:0-2223 GCA_035563895.1 Occallatibacter sp.
ACTCAGAAAAATGATGCTGGAGGAACTCCAGCGTCGTAATTACGCTCACGATACCACACGTTCCTACATCCGCACAGTTGAAGACTTTGCTCGCCACTTCAACTGCCCACCGGATCGCCTGGGCCCGCGGCATATTCGTGAATACCAAGCGATGCTGTTTCACAAACGCAAGCTGTCCCCGGGAAGCGTCGCCGTCTATCTGGCTGCCTTAAGGTTCTTTTACTGCAAGACACTCAGGCGGGCCTGGAGCATCGAAGACACTCCCTATCCAAAAAAGGACCATCGCCTGCCACAGATCCTCAGCAAGCAAGAAGTCGAGCGCTTGATCAATGCGGCCAGCACGACCTTCCATCGCACTATGCTCATGACCCTTTACGCTACCGGCGCCAGGAACGCCGAGGTGACGCGCCTAAAGTTCAGCGACTTCGACAAGCAGCGCATGGTCGTTCACATCCTAGGCGGCAAGGGACGCAGAGACCGCGACGTCATGCTCAGCTCCAAACTGCTCGAAGAACTTCGTGAGCACTGGCGCCGTTTACGGCGAAGCCCCAGAGTCTGGCTTTTTCCCGGCAAGATCAACCATTGTGGGGATCAGCCGATCGATACGAAAACCGTCTGGCATGCCTGCTCCCGCGCTGCCCGGCGGGCCGGCCTTCAGAAACGCGTGCATCCTCATACTCTACGCCACTGCTTCGCCACACATCTTCTCGAAGCCGGCACCGATCTGCGCACCATTCAGCTCCTGTTAGGCCATAACGACCTGAAAGAGACGGTGAAGTACCTGCACCTCTCTGAACGTCATCTGCATGCGGCCTCGAGTCCGTTGGACTCCTTGTCGCTCGCAGGCCAATCGCCACACGAGAAGTAGATGAGCCGGCCACCACTCGAGGTGGCCGATCTCATCCGTGCTGCGGGAGCTGACTTCATCGAACGAAACCGCTCGTGGATTCGTTGGAAGCACGTCAAAGTGCTGCTGGCCATCGCGCGGTGTCGTACTGCCGCACTGGGCGGTCATGTCGATGAGTGCACCCGTTGTGGGTATCGTGCCACCATCTCGTACAACAGCTGCAGAAATCGCCACTGCCCGAAGTGTCAAACCGCCGCCCGGGAACAGTGGATCGCTGCGCGTCAACGAGAACTTCTCCCCACGCCCTACATGCACGTGGTCTTCACACTCCCCCGCCGCTTGGCCCCACTGGTGCTGCAGAACAAGAAGGTCATCTACGATCTTCTGTTCCGCACCAGTGCAGAAACCCTTCTCGAAGTGGCCCGCGATCCGAGACTGCTCGGCGCAGAGATCGGCTTCTTCAGTGTGTTGCACACCTGTCTGTTGAGGGCCTGCGGCCCGCGAAACCTTATGAAAATCGGCTCGAGTTAAGATGGCAACGGCTTGGGGCTGGCGAGGTCGAGACTCCAGTGGAGAAGTCGAAGCCGAACACTTGTCTGATCCGGAGCGTGCGTATTTGAGCGAATAATTGGGCGTCGTTGTCTTCCCCTGGGGGAGCGGCGATAGCCCGCGACCCTGGTTAAGGTAGCCGCAGTACGCTCTCCGCTCCTGGCCAGGAGGAACTATGCCCTACAGAATAGCGGGAATCGATGTTCATAAAAAGATGCTGGCCGTAGTTGTGTCTGACGTCGAAATCGAAAGCGAATTCCAGTTTGAGCGGCGGATGTTTGGAGGCAACCCCGAACAATTGCGCTCGCTGGCTGCATGGCTGCTCGAGCAAGAGGCCGAGGAAGCAGTTATGGAATCAACGGCGCAATATTGGAGGCCGGTCTGGGAAGCACTGGAACGGTACTGGAAACCGTTACGCCAGAAGCGGGAAGGCGCACGCCCGAGGTCGGGAACGTTGCATTTGGCCCAGGCCCAGTCCAATCGCGGGCGGCGGGGACGCAAGAAGGATTTCCTAGATGCCGAACGCCTAGTGAAGCGGTTGGTGGCCCGAGAATTGAATCTGAGCTTTGTGCCCGACCCCGAACAGAGGCTCTGGCGGACGGTGGTACGCCGAAAGCTTCAGCTGACGCGGAACCGGGTACGGTTACAGAACCGAGTAGAGAGTCTGCTGGAAGAGGCTCACATTAAATTGTCCAGTTTTGTGTCGGATCTATTGGGCCTCAGTGCACAGCGCATGCTGAAGGCGTTGTCCGATGGGGAAACCAACCCCGCAGCGTTGGCTGCACTAGCGGATCGGAAGTTGCATGCAACGCAAGAACAGTTGTGTG
>DATMUN010000382.1:0-3893 GCA_035563895.1 Occallatibacter sp.
AAGAGGAAGGGGCCCGCGGCATAACGATGCAGAACGCGGTGGCCTTTGCCGAGTGGCAGGGCGTGAAGATCAACTTCGTCGACAGCCCCGGGTTCCACATGTTCACGCACGAGGCGCGGGCGGCGCTGCTGCCGGTGGAAGCGGCCGTGGTGGTGGTGAATGCGCAGTTTGGCGCGGAGTCAGTGACGGAGCGGGTGTGGAAGTTTGCCGAAGAGGCGAACCTGCCGCGCATCGTGGTGGTGAACCAGATGGACCATCCGAAGGCGGGCGGCGGAAGCGGATTGAATGCGTTGATCGGCGACCTTCAAGAGCGCTGGGGCCGGCAGTGCGTGCCGGTGCAGCTGCCAATTGTGGATGCGAATGGATTTCAGGGCGTTGTGGACCTGGTGACGATGGAAGCGTTCTATTACGCGCCGAGCGGGAACGGCAGCGGCAAGATCGGCGAGATTCCGGCAACGATGACCACGGCTGCGAAGGAGGCGCATGAGGCGCTGGTGGAGCTAGTGGCCGAGGGCAAGGACGAGCTGATGGAGGAGTTCTTTGCCGAGGGCACGATTCCCGAGCAGCACCTGATCACGGCGCTGCATGAGGCGATTCGCGAGGACCGGATCTTCCCTGTTCTGTTTGCGGCGGGCGCGCCGAATGTGGCGACCGACCATCTGCTGGACTTCATCAAGGTGTATGCCCCGGCGCCGGTGGAGCGCGCGCCGTTCCCGGTGAAGGCGGGGGCGTTGCAGGCGGTGGCGGCCGGAGGCTCGGGCCATGGCGGCGCGACGGCGACGCGTACGGTGGACGATGGACAGCCGGCGGCGCTGATTGTGTACAAGACGATGACGGACCCGTTTGCGGGCCGGATCAGCTACTTCAAGGTAGTAAGCGGCGTAGTGAAGAACGACGCGACGCTCGAAAACTACACGCGGCGCGGGCAGGAGCGGCTGAGCCACCTGAGCGTGATGCAGGGACGCAAGGCGGTGGAGGTGGCCGAGCTGCACGCGGGCGACCTGGGCGCTGTGGCAAAGCTGCGCGAGACTTTTACCGGCGATACGCTGGGCGCGAAGGGCGGAGACATTCAGGTGGAGCTGATGCCGCTGCCGGAGCCCGCGATGACGTACGCGATTGAGCCGAAGAGCCGCGCGGATGAGGACAAGCTGGCCCCGGCGATCCACAAGCTGATGGAAGAGGACCTGCTGATCCGGTTCTTCCGCGACCCGCAGACGAACGAGTTTCTGATTGCGGGCGCGGGCCAGCAGCACATCGAAACGATTGTGTCGCGGCTGAAGAAGCGCTACCACGCGGAAGTGACGCTGAAGGCTCCGAAGGTGCCCTACCGGGAGACGATTCGCGGCAAGGCGGACGCACAGGGGCGGCACAAGAAGCAGTCGGGCGGGCACGGGCAGTTTGGCGACTGCAAGATCCGGATGGAGCCCATGCCGCGCGGCGGCGGATTCCAGTTTGCCAACGAAATCTTCGGCGGCGCGATTCCGCGGCAGTTTGTGCCGGCGGTGGAGAAAGGCATTGTGGAGTCGGCGGCGAGGGGCTTTCTGGCTGGGTATCCGGTGGTGGACTTCAAGGTGACGGTCTACGACGGCAGCTACCACGACGTGGACTCGAACGAAATGTCGTTCAAGAAAGCCGGGCGGCTGGCGTTCCGCAAGGCGATGGAGGAGGCGAAGCCGTGCCTGCTGGAGCCGGTGATGAGGGTAGCGATCGAGGCGCCGGATGAGTTTGCCGGAACGCTGATGGGCGACCTGAACGGGCGGCGCGGGCGTGTGCAGGGCATGGAGTCGAAGGGCCGGACGACGGTGATCAACGCCGAGGTGCCGATGGCGGAGATGCTGGCGTATGGCACGAACCTGACGGCAATGACGCAGGGCAAGGGCTCATACCGCATGGAAGTGGACCACTACGACATCGTGCCGCAGGCGGTGGCAGAGAAGATTCTGGCGAACGCGAAGCGGCCGGTGGAGGAAGAGGAAGAGTAGTTCACAGTTTGTAGTTCACAGTTGGGCCCGGCTGGCGTTGCTGGCTGGGCTCTTTTCTGCTTTTGCTGGCGTGTGCGGTGAAAATCGGGCTATAGTAGGGAATCCCGCCGCATGCCGGCATGAGGAGGAGAACAATGTTCAGACTTGTCGCCGTACGACCTTCGCGCTGAACATTGCCTCGGGATTTCCCATCTCTTAGTCATCTCCTGATGACACCCCGAGGTCCGACGCTGACCCAGGGGTTAATCTGCTGAACTCATATTCGATGGCAGCCCCCCTTACTTGTGCGCGCAAGTGCGCGCCACGTGTGGAGACTCTGCATGTCTTTGAATGAAAAAACAACGCCAGCGTTTGAGGAGCGCCCGCGCAGTGTTTGGGGCGAGGTGCGGGCGGCGCTGCGCGGCACGCACCAGGACTACACCGCGGGAAGCCTGAACCGCTCGATCTTTCTGCTAGCCATCCCCATGGTGCTCGAGATGGTGCTGGAATCGCTGTTCGCGGTGACGGACGTGTTCTGGGTGGGGCGGCTGGGCGCGAATGCGGTGGCTACGGTGGGCATCACGGAGTCGATGCTGGCGCTGGTGATGGCGATCGGGATGGGGCTGGCGATGTCGACGACGGCGATGGTGGCGCGGCGGATCGGCGAAAAGGACCCGGAAGACGCTGCCATCGCCGGAGTGCAGGCAATCGGCCTGGGGCTCGCGGTGTCGCTGCTGATCGGTGTTCCGGCGGGAATTTTTGCGCCGGAGCTGCTGCGGCTGATGGGCGCGTCGCCGGAGGTGGCCGCGATGGGCGCGGGGTATGCGCGCATTGCGCTGGGCGGCTGCGGCGCCATCATCATGCTGTTCTTGAACAACGCGATCTTCCGCGGCGCGGGTGATGCGGCGATTGCGATGCGGCTCCTGTGGGTGTCGAACATCATCAATTTGATTCTCGACCCGTGCCTCATCTTCGGGCTGGGGCCGTTTCCACGGCTGGGCGTGACGGGTGCGGCGCTGGCCACGTTCACGGGCCGGTCGATCGGCGTGCTGTACCAGTTTTACCGGCTGCTGAAGGGCACGGAGCGGATTCGCGTGCTGGCGCGGCAGGTGCGGTTGAACGCGCGGGTAATGGCGCGTCTGTTGCGCGTGTCGATGACTGCGATCCTGCAGTTCAGCATTGCGCATGTGAGCTGGATCGGGCTGGTGCGGATTATTGCTACGTTCGGTGCGGCAGCAGTGGCTGGATACACGGTGGCGATCCGCATCGTGATTTTCTTCATCTTGCCGTCGTGGGGGCTGAGCAATGCCGCGGCTACGCTGGTGGGGCAGAACCTGGGCGCCGAACGGCCCGACCGTGCGGCGCTGGCGGTGTGGCGCACGGGCTTCTACAACATGCTGTTTCTCGGCTCGCTGGGGGTGTTCTTCTTTATCTTTGCAACGCCTGTGGTGCGGCTGTTTGTTGACGATCCGGCAGTAGTAATGATTGCGGCAGCGGCGCTGCGCACGCTGAGTTGCGGCAACGTGGGCTATGCCTACGGGATGGTGATGCTGCAGGCTTTTAACGGCGCGGGGGACACATGGACGCCGACGGTGGTGAACTTCTTCGGCTTCCTGGTTCTGGAGCTACCGCTGGCGTGGCTGCTGGCGGTGCCGGGAAAGCTGGGATCGGAGGGCGCATTTCTTTCGGTGGTGATTGCCGAGTGCGGCATGGCGGTGGCGGGGGTGGTGCTCTTCCGGCGCGGGCGGTGGATGAGGAAGAGAATCTGAGCCGGGATGCTGCAGGCAACCCCGGTCCCCAACTGCGAGGGACCGGGGGCACCCTCAGCGATTGCACCTGGAGATCGTGTCCACCAGCCCCCCAGATATGTGAACGGGACTAGTTGCGATACGGTTGGTGCGATTCGTAGAGCGTGATGCGGGTTTGGATGAC
>DATMUN010000383.1:0-3072 GCA_035563895.1 Occallatibacter sp.
CACGTCGAAGTTTACGCGGCTGGACTCGCTTACGGGCTCAATGCGCTGGTTGGGCCCGCCCGTTGCTTCCGCTGTTTCGCCGGCAATTCGCGGCCGCAGGAAGCGACGCGAGTGTTCAAGATTGCGCACCAGGTCAACTGCCTTGTCGCGCGGTCCCAGCACGCGCACGCGCAGCGTGATGTGCCCATCCTTGTCGTCGCGCGTCGGTTCCAGCGTGGTCACCTGCACACCGGCGGGCAGCACGGTTTCCAGGTCCTCCATAGCCAGCGTCCACGAAAAGGCCTTCGAGTCGAAGAGCTGGTTGAGGTTCGAGGCCTCGGTGAGCACCGCAGCATTCTCCGGCAGCCGCATCTTCGCCTGGTCGGCGTTGCGTTCCTGTTGGATGCGCGCAATCTGCGCGTCAACGGCCTGTTCCTTGGCGCGTGCAGCGCTGGCCTGTGAGTCGATTGCGTACAATCCCGCGCCAAACACAATCGCTGCAAGCGCCAGCACACCAATCGCAATGCGCAGGCGCCTGAGCGCGGGGCCCAGATTCAGGAATGGCCGTGTTGCAAGGTTGATTCCAATGCGCATGGCTTCAGGCCGCTCCAGTCAGTGCACCGGCGATGCCGGCAAAGCTCATTCTGCCCAGCGTAGTCGCCGCACCCGTCTCGGGCCGCGCTGCCAGCTCGACAACCTCAAGGTCAGCGCCAGCCAACAACCGTGCGAATGCGTTTGCGTCTTCAGAGCCAGAGTAAAACAGCTTCTTCGGACGCGCGCCCATCTTATCCTCAAAGAATGCGCTGGCAACCGCTACATCGCGCTGAATCTCTGCGATTCGAACAGCGCTGTCGGTTGGAAGATCCACCGCCCGGTAAAGCAGCAGATCCTGCCCGTTCGTAATCGCAGTGGTCAGCGCATGCGGACCAAGACACGCAATCAGTGCAGGCTCGTCCGCTTCAACTGCTGCAAGCGCCGCAAGGCCGGAGGGTAGCATTGCTCCTGTCTCGTACCCCGCCGTGCGAACCGCAGCTTCATACTCGCTCAGCAGCGCACCCGGCATCACCGCAATCAACACACGGCATTCGTCCTTGCTCTCAGTTAGCACCTGGTAGCTTACGCCCGCGTGCTCCGAATCAAACGGAATCAACCGGCGCAGACGGAACTTGATCACTGGGATTGCTTCTGCGGGTTTCGAGGGCAGGGAATCGAAGTCCAGCACGAAGACGCGGACGCTGGCATCCGGCACAATCAACGTCACTGATCGCGTCTTCGGCGCAACATCATTCAGTGCCGCTGCGATCGCTCGTGACACCGCATCCGCCGCAATCAGATTGCTCTCATTGATGCCCGGCACAAGCGCGCCAGGCGCCATCGGCGTAAATGCGTAGACTGGCGCCGCGCCGCGCCCGGGCAGGGCAGCAGCCAACACACCCTCCGGAGTCAACTCCACCGCAGCCGCGGGACGCGCTCCGTTTTCCACTCTCACTTTGCTCTGTGTCGCGTTCACTTATCTCGATGCCTCGATGAACGTCACCTTGTTGATCTCTTTCAGTGTCGTCAGCCCACGCCGCACGCGGTCAAGCGCAGACTCGCGAAGGAATGTCATGCCTTCCTTCTGTGCAAGTTTGCGCACTTCGGATGTGGGCTTCTTTTCCAAAATCAGTTCGCGGATAGGGTCGGTCAGGTCCAGCAGCTCATGAATCGCCGTACGACCGCGATAGCCCGTGCCTCCGCACTCCATGCAGCCTGCACCTTCGTGGAAGTCGAAGGTGCGCCACTGCTCGGGATCGAGCCCGCTTGCGTGCAGCACCTCGTCAGGAAAGCGCACCGTGCGCCTGCAGTTGTCGCAGATAGTACGCACCAGCCGCTGCGCCAGAATGCAGTTCAGCGCGGAGACAAAGTTGTACGCTTCCACGCCCATGTTCAAGAAGCGTCCCAGCACGTCGACCACGTTGTTCGCGTGCACTGTGGTGAAGACAAGGTGGCCGGTCAGCGCGGAGTTGATCGCAATCTGTGCCGTTTCCTGGTCACGGATTTCGCCGACGAGGATCTTGTCCGGGTCGTGCCGCAGAATCGAGCGCAGGCCGCGTGCAAACGTGAGTCCCTTCTTCTCGTTCACAGGGATCTGCGTGATGCCGCGAATCTGGTACTCGACAGGGTCTTCAATGGTGATGATCTTGTCTTCGTCGCTCTTGATCTCGTTCAGCGCAGCATAGAGTGTTGTCGTCTTGCCCGAGCCCGTTGGCCCGGTAACCAGCACCATGCCGTACGGCTCGCGAATATAGCGGCGGAAACGGCGGAGATCTTCTTCGGCGAAGCCTACCACGTCGAGAGTGAGGTTGCGGAACTTCTCGCTCATCGATTCCTTGTCAAGCACGCGGAGCACGGCATTCTCGCCATGCACCGTGGGCATGATGGAGACACGGAAGTCGATCAGCCGGCCCTTGTAGCGTACGCGGAAGCGGCCGTCCTGCGGCACGCGGCGCTCGGCAATGTCGAGCTCGCTCATGATCTTGATGCGGCTCAGAATCGTCGTGTGATGTTCGCGCGCAATCGGCGCCATCGCTTCCTGCAGCACACCGTCGATGCGGTACTTCACGTGCACCGAGTCGTCATAGCTCTCGATGTGAATATCCGATGCGCGCCGCTCCAGTGCAGTAAAGATCGTCGTATCCACGAGGCGAATGATCGGGCTGATGTCTTCATCGCTCGTCAGCTTCTCGATCGAGATGTTCTCGTCAGGATTGTCCTCGCCCGTCACCACGTCGAAGGTCAGGCCTTCGCTGGCTTCATCCAGTACGCGCTGCGACTGCTCGGTCTTCTTCAGCAGCTCTGAAATCTGCGAGAGCGTGGCAACGCGCGCGATGACCCGGCGGCCCAGCAGACCAGCAATCTCGTCGAGCAGCATCAGCTGCGAAGGGTCACTTACCGCAATCACCAGCGCATCTTCGCCCAGTTGCTCGACAGGCACGAAGTTGTAGCGGAACATCAGCTCCACCGGCACGGCGCGCAGCAGGTCATGCTGAATGCGGAAGTTCTTCAGGTCGACGAACTCAGCGCGGTAGCGCGCTGCCAGAGCCTCGGCCTGGG
>DATMUN010000384.1:0-8250 GCA_035563895.1 Occallatibacter sp.
GCGACCCCAGCGCCGAGTGCACCTGCCACACAAACAATCAGCCAAATCTTCTTCATCGCCATCCTCCCAGCGCGTTGCCTCCGGGCATACCGCTCATTTTTTGGTAACACCATTTCATCTCGCACGATGTAAGGAAGTGTCGGGCGTGCTCCTTGCACTTCCTTACATTCGTAGCGCGCAATTCCTGTTACAAACCAAGAACGGATGGCCACCACCGCGTGGCCGAGTGAGGCACGATGCGCGCACCATGGTTTGTAACCGCAGGATTGGCTTTATGCATGACGCTGAGCGGCTGCACAGCGAATTCTTCCAGTTCAGGGAGCACAGCAAGCCAGGGACAGGGGACCGTCAATCTCGTCGTTAGCGATACCCCGCCTGCCAACATCACTGTGCTCTCCTTCCGCATCACCATTACTGGCGCGGTACTTCAGCCTGGGAATGTTTCACTGTTACCGCGTCCGGTCACCGTCGACCTCGCCCAGTTGGTTTCTGATACTGGCTTTCTCGCGTCCACCGTCATAGATTCCGGGACATTCACGAGCTTGACGATGACCTATGCAAATCCTCAAGTGACGATTCAGAACAATCGAACCACATCGATCACTGTCGCCGGAACCACCTGCGCCCCCGGCGCCATCTGCACACTTTCGCCTGCGCTGAATCAAGCAAGCGTCACCGTCTCCAACACCGTCTTCCCTCTCACCGTTGCAGCCAACTCCACCACCGGACTCGCGCTCGACTTGAGCATTCCCGATCTTCTACAGAGCGACCTCTCCATCACGCTCGCCAGTGGAACGTCCGTAAATCTCTCTCTGCTCTCCAGCAAAACAGCCGCATCGCAACAGGTTGAAATTGACGATGTATTTGCCACGATTAAGAGCATTAGCGGCAATTCCGTCACGGTACAAACCGCGCTCGGCGCAGAACTCATACTCACGTCGGGCAGTTCAACCGTCTACAACTACCCTGCGAGCATCTGCGCATCCGCTGGCGCCTCATGTCTTGCTGCAGGGCAAGTAGTAAAGACTAATCTCAGCTTGCTCGGCGAAGGTGCACTGGCACTCAACACGATCACATACATCGGCGGCTCTGGAGCGTCATTCGCCGAGGGGCTCGTACTCTCAACCGACAACACATCCTCAACGCCAACGATGCAGGTGCTGGTGCAGCGTGTGGAGAACACCTCATCGCTCACTCCAGGCCAGATCGCAACAGTCGTCGTGCCCTCAAGCGCCGCGTTCTCAGTTGCATCGGCAACGTATCCGGCAGTCAACAGCGCATCGTTCGCAACATCCGCAGACCTGATAGCCGGACAGGAAGTGATCCTCGCCGTCGGCAGCGACCTCGTATCCGGTGACACGCCTAACTTCACTACCAACACCCTCTACCTTGAATCTTCGCAAACCATCGGCCGCGTCGTATCAGTCGACACAACAAACCAGCTCGTAGTCATCAACGGGCTCTCTGGCCTCTACACAGGCCAGGCTCCCATCATCCAGCAAATGGATGTGCAGGCCGGAACGTCCACCAGCTACATTGGCTTTTCGTCGTCCAATCTCAACGGCCTTGCAGCAGGCCAGTTCGTAGCCGCCAAAGGACCGTTGTTCAACACCACGGCCAGTTCCAGCCAGCCGACCATCTCGGCTACGGAGCTACGCAAACGCATCGCCGGAAACTGATTTTTATCGCGGAGTAGAATAGCGGCAACGTGCATAGAGCCAACCCTCCAACCGATGTCCCCACCGCATCCCCGGCGCGCAGTGCTGAAGCTGCGCGCCCCGATGATGCCGCTCGCGTTTTGCTCGTAGACGACGACACGGCACTTTGCGCATCGCTGCAACGGCTGTTGCGCATGGAGGGATTCACCGTAGATCTGGCACACACTGAACCCGACGGCATGCAGCGCGCTATCGCTGCGGACTATGCGCTGATCATTCTCGACGTGATGCTCCCCGGTGGTGACGGCCGCCTTGCGTTGCGCAAGATTCGTGCACAGTCTGAAGTCCCAATCATCATGCTCACTGCGCGCGGCGATGAGAGCGACCGTATTGCCGGCCTCGAGTCTGGTGCCGACGACTATCTTCCCAAGCCCTTCAGCCCGCGCGAGCTTGTTGCCCGCATACGCGCAGTGCTCAAACGCCGTTTGCCTCAACCACCCCAGTCACAAGTCGTCGAAGTGGGCGACCTGGTAATTCATCCGCTCACGCGGCGCGTACTCAAAGATGGCGACGAACTTCAGTTGACCGGCGCTGAGTTCGACATCCTTCTGCACCTCGTCAAGTCAGCAGGCAAGGTCACCTCTCGTGACGAAATCGCCGAAGTCTGCCTCGGCCGTCAGGTGGGCCCGTTCGATCGCAGCGTCGACAACCACATCAGCAACTTGCGCAAGAAGCTCGGCCCCTTTGGCGACGCCGAACGCATTCGCAGCGCGCGCGGCGCCGGCTACATCTACACAGGACTACCCAACAACGCATGAGAGTCTTCCGCACGCTCTACGCCAAGATCTTCGGCTGGTTCTGGCTTACGCTGACAGTTGGCTCCATACTCTTGCTGGCAGTGACGTTCTCAACTGGAACGCAGCTCCTGGGTCGGCGCTGGATGCGCCTCACGCAGGACATGTATGCGCGCTCAGCCGTTGACTTCTATCTGAGCGGTGGCCGCCCTGCTCTTGAGCAGTACGTCGAAACTCTGCGCACAGGCTCGGGCATAAGCGCCTGTCTGCTCGATGGCACAACGCGAGCGGTTCTTGGTGGCACGCTGCCTGCGCATATCGACCATGTACTCTCAACCACCGCTGCGACCGGAGCTTCTTCGTTTCGACTTGGATTCGTGTGGACTGCTGCGTCTCCTGTATGGAGTGCCGGTCATCTCTACTACTTCGTGATCGAGGTTCGCCCCCTACACGGCTTTCTCGATGGACGCATCTTCTCAGCTCCGCTTCTCAGTCGCCTCGCGCTGGTCTTTGCCGTCGCCGGTGTCTTTTCGTTTTTCCTCGCGCGTCACATCGTCGCGCCCGTTCGCGCCATGCAAATCGCAGCACAGGAGCTCGCCTCGGGAAATCTACGGAGCCGCGTCCTGCCCTCTTTAGGCCCCCGCGAAGATGAGCTCGCCGACATGGCCCTCTCCTTCGATCAGATGGCCGATCGCATCCAGATGCTCATCCAGCGCCGCCAGGAGATGCTTGCCGACATCTCACACGAGCTGCGTTCCCCGCTCACGCGCGTCTCCGTATCGCTCGAGCTCCTGCGTCGCGGTGAAATAGACGCGATCGATAAAATGCAGACGGATCTTGACCAGATGAATGAGATGATCGGCCAGATCCTTCTCCTCACGCGGCTCGATCTTCAACCAGAACAGAGCGCTTTCATTCCTGTCGATCTCGTGCCGATACTTCGCAGCATTGCCGCCGATGCAGAGTTCGAGATTCAGCACGACAACAAGCACGTCGAAATTGAAACAAGGGCCAATTGCATCGTGCGCGGCGACGCCAACCTGCTCCGAAGTTGCATCGAAAATGTGGTTCGCAACGCAGCGCATTTCACTGTGAAGAATACTGCCGTCGAAATTCACCTCGTGTCACTGCCGCACTCCGGCCCCGCACGTCAGTGTGAGCTTGTAGTGCAGGATTGCGGCCCCGGAGTGCCAGAGACAGCCCTTCCATTTCTTTTCACTCCGTTCTTCCGGGTCTCTGAATCCCGCGACCTTCGTGACGGCGGCACAGGTCTCGGCCTCTCAATTTCGCAGCGCATTGCAGAGCTTCACCAGGGCACGATCAGCGCAGCAAATCGCATGGACCGATCCGGGCTCATCGTCCGTTTACAGTTCCCTCTCGCGTAAATCTGCACACGGACACTTCCTTACAATTCCACGCGCAACAACTCGCCTCCGTCGCGGTTCAATAGAAACGTCGGCACGATTCGAACGGGCCGAGATTGAACCTTCGAGGAGAATCCCCATGCAATCCAAAGCTCTCGCCTCCGTCGTTGCAACGCTGGTTCTGACCGCGACCGCGGTCCTCGCTCAGACCACGCATTCCGGCACCACTACTGGCCCCAACGGCAACTCGGCAACGCGCACCGCAACCCACAGCGGCGGCCAAACCAACGTCACTGCCACTGGCCCCAACGGTCAAACTGCGACACGCTCGACCACGCATTATGCTGGCGGCAACTCAACCACAGTCACTGGCCCCAACGGAGAGTCCGCCAACCGCACTGTTACCGGCCGCGGTACTGGAAACGTAACTGCTACTACCACGGGGCCCAACGGTGAAAGCGCGACGCGCAATACATCGCGCTATCCCGGCGGCAGTTCCTCCACGGTTACAGGCCCCAACGGTCAGTCTGCGAACCGCACCGTGACCGGCCGTGGCACTGGCGCTGCTACTGTCACTCGCACCGGCCCTCGCGGAACGGCAGTTCGTCACCGCTAGCTCTCAGCACCCTTCAGCGGCGGCCACCGCAGAGGCCGCCACTGCGGCACAACACCATCCCCTCACACCACGGAGATCCCAATGAAGAAGTTCCTGTTCTCTCTCATGCTCACGTGCGCTTTCAGCGTTACCATCGTTTGCCTCGCGCGTGCACTTCCTCTGCAAGACAGCCCCGCCGCGTCGCTCTCGACACCACCGTCGCCAGATCAGGTCGTCGCCATCATGGACAAGAAGATGTCTCTGTCTGACGACCAGAAGGACAAGCTCACGCCGATCATCGCCAACCGGCAACAGCAGCTTAAGGCGCTGCGCGACGATCAATCCATGCGCCGCTTCCAGAAGCTCCGTGCTGCCAAGAAGGTCGTAGGCGATAGCGACAAGCAGATCAACTCCATCCTCACGCCCAGCCAGCAGAAGATTTACGCTGAGATGGAACAGCAGATGCGCGACCAGATGAAGGACCGCATGCAAAGCACGAACTGACGCGCCACTATCCGGGAGAGTCCGATGCACTGTTCTCAATATCACTCAACCGTAGCCGTCCTGTGCATGCTTGCTACCGTGTGCATCGCGCAACAGCGCATCTCCGCACCGCGTGTCGATGGCCACGTTACTCCTCTGCTCGTCTACGCCGCGCAGGGCGCAGTGCGTGGTTGTGCTCCGCTCGCAGTCATCTCACACGGCGCAGGCGGCTCAGAGAATGGCTATCGATACCTGGCCGAGGCAATGACGCACCTCGGCTACACCACCATCGTCATGGGCCATCGCGAGAGTGGGCTCGAGGCTTTGCGGTCGGATATGCGCGCAGACGGAATGCTCGCAGGTGTACGCGCCCTTGTCGCCGATCCTCAGGCCGAACAGGCGCGCCTGCTCGATGTGGGAGCAGCACTTGCCTGGGCCGACAAGCAATGCCACGCGCCCTTCCGCGTACTGCTCGGACACTCCATGGGCTCTGAAACCGTAATGCTCGAAGCAGGTGCGCGCAACATAATCGCAGTTCCTTCGCCGCCCGCAGGCCAGGACCGCTTTGACGCTTACGTTGCTCTCTCGCCTGAGGGCCCCGGAGTGGTCTTTCCGGAGAAGGCATGGCACGGCATCCACAAACCCATCCTCATCCTCACGGGCACGCGCGACCAATCTCTCAAAGGCGGACCGCAGGCACGACAGATTCCGTGGCATGACCTGCCCGGCTCTCCCCGGCGCTGCCAGTGGATGGGTGTGATCGACGGCGCTACGCATATGAACTTTGCAGGTAACGGCATTGGCCACGAATCCGTCGAACGTCAGGTGACGCAGACGACCACGGAGTTCCTCTCGAGAGTCACGCAACCGGGCCACTCTTGCGTGGCACCCGCGGGCATCGCCGGCATGTCACTGCAGGCCAAGTGAGTTCAGCGTTGCCCGCATAGGCTGAAAATATTGCCGTTCCGTATCACCAAGCCCCATTTAGAATGAGTTCATGATCGAGACCTTCTATAAGACCGAGACGCCGGTGCGCGGCGCATCGGAATGTTTTGTGTTGGTTTTGACTTCTAGAGCATCCAGCGGGCGTAAGGCGTACGACTTTATGCTGGAGCGCGGCCAATGGAATGAAGAACATCAGCGCTTCGTCTACGTGATTGAGTCAGCCAGCACCGGTGAGTCTCTGAGCCACGAGCAAGCAACCTCCATGTATGAGGGCGCGAAGCGTCGACTGGCTCAGCAGGGTTTCGTTCACGCATTCCGCCCAGACTGCGTTCGCAAAGGCCCCCAGAACTACCGTTGCTACGCCGATGAACAGGTCCTGACCGCCTGACTGGCCGAGCCCCTATATGTGCGGCCAGCGATCTCCTTTCGGATGCGCCGGGCACACGAAAAAAATCGCACACTCCGTTCCCTGCGAGTGCCAAAACTTCGTTGCATCTGGTAGACTTAATTCTGTTGTTGGGTTGTACTGATCTGGTGTCTGAGAGGTTCCCTCCCCGAGTAGCCGATCCGTTCAAAATCCCAGCGAAACGCCTCATGCGAATGCAGTTAGTCGCTTGATCGCGTTCAGGCGTAATGCCTTCCAGCCTTAAAGCTGGGGACGTAGCTCAGTTTGGTTAGAGCGCTGCCCTGTCACGGCAGAGGTCGCGGGTTCGAGCCCCGTCGTCCCCGCCATTGATTCTAAGCAGTTTAGATTCAATTGGCATCGATAGTGACACCTTTCAAATCTTGCGTTTCGGGCAATTTTCGGGCAAACCTGCGTTCTGAAGTGCCGTTCGATCCGTTCGCAGCGCTCGCTTGACGTGAGAGCCTACCGCAGACCCCCCACACCCCCTAGAACGACCCTGGAAATCGCGGGGATACCTGCCCGTCAGTATCGGTCCCATAAGAAAGTTGGGGTGTGCCCCAAAAACGTATCGATCAATCGAAACATGAACGGTAGTGCTAGACTTCTAGCCCATGCTTACCAAGCTGGTTTTGCTGCTGATGCTGCCCTCGATGTGTGCGAATGCACAGAAGATCGAACCCAATCTTTATTTCTTCATGGATTCAAACAGTTTTAGCGGAACAGGAAGATGGGTGCCTTCAAACTCGAATGAAAAAGCCGCATATCCAAGTGAGACAGAAATCGACTGCAACCGCATTTCAAAGACGTGCATTGAAGCGACCGCTGAGTATTATTCAGGACACCCCCACGTGTCTGTGGCTTATTTTGCGATAGTGACATGGGATGCGCAGCAAATCATCGCGACATCTTCAGACGCCATTTGCATGGTTCAGACCATTATCGTTTCTGTTCCCGACAAGACGATTTCTGAAACTCATTCGATCAAAAAGATGAGTCCCGAAAAGGCGCAAGCCTGTGAAACATTCGGAGCAAGTGGAACTCAAACGGATGTGTTTGTTGTGAAGAACTCACCGCGTTGGAAGTCGGACCCTTACGGAGAATCGTCCAACAAGTATTAGCGAATCTTGTTGGGCAACTTTCGAGCCCTGTTTTCCTCCAGCAATCGGCGTAGCATTTTAATGAAATCAGCATTGGAGACCCGATGACCATATTGCCACCCGCAGTCTTAACCACCACACAGCTTGTAGGGGGCCTCGTTGCATCTGCAAAGAATGCGCTCGATCTTGCGAAAGCATCGTCTGACCACGCATTGAAAGGCGCGGTCAGTGAACTTTACGACTCATTGCTCGACGTTAAGGCACGTGTGCTCGATCTCGACGAAGAGAATCGCCGTCTGAAATCGGAGCTTGCCCGGAAGGATGAATTCGTTGGACCGATTGAGCCGCATGGCTATTTCTTTTACAAGGACAAGCTGGATCAACCGTTATGTCCGAAGTGCTTACAGTCACAGCCTCAGAATCCTGTATTTCTCAGCCCGATTAGAAGTATGAACGGTGGCAACCTTCGCCAATGCCATATCTGCCATTGGCAGAACTACGAAACTGCCGAGCAACCGTCAGAACCGATTCGCATGGGTAGAGCCAATATCAATGACATTCGCCACCGAAGGCCTTGAGCGGTTCGCATCCTATGCCCTGCCCCGCCACACTGGAGCCGCTACGGGCTCGACCGGACGCCAAGCAGGGGCGCTATGGCTAGGTTCTGGCACAGGGACCGGCTCGTGGGCAAGCTGAGATTGCCAAGCAAAGACAGGTGGGCCGTAGGGAAGCGCAATGGGCTGATTGGCTGGTGCTGCCCATGATGGCGCTACAGGCACAGGAACAGGCTCAGGTTCGACCGTAGGCGCGTATGCAAGCTCACAGGTGGCGGAAGACTCAGGCAGAGGGCCAGAGGCTCGTTCTGGTGCGTTGTGGATGCCTCTATCGTTCGTGGGCTGGTGCTGTCG
>DATMUN010000385.1:0-5081 GCA_035563895.1 Occallatibacter sp.
CCACTCCGCGTCCGGAGGCCGCCGCTCGCCCTTCTGCCCGTCGTAGCCGCGATCCACGCTGCCGCCCATCAGCACCACGCGCTTCAGCTTGCGGAATCCCTCCGCATCGCGCGCGATCGCCGCCTTCACATTCGTCAGCGCACCAATCGCAATCAGCGTAATCTCCCCCGGATGCGCCTTCGCCTGCTCCAGCAGAAACGCCACCGCGTCGCCATGCGCTGTCTTCGGCTCGCGCTCCGCATACGCCTTCTGTGAAAACACATTCTTCGCCTCGGTCCTCACGCCCGCCAACACCGGCACATCTCCGCGCCCCGCCGCCGTCAAGTATCGCTCCACCAGCCGCGCCCGCAGCTCCGTATCGCCAAAGGTCGTCGTCACGCCCACCAGCTTCAGCTCCGGACTGGTCAAGATCAGCCCCAGCGCAAACGCATCGTCAATGTCATCGCCGATATCCGTATCCAGAATCACCGGCTCCGGCTTTGCCGCCGTCTGCGCGCCCACGCGCCCCGCTGCCGCCGCCACCAGCAGCACCGCCACCATCCCCGCCACCCATCGCTTCGTCATGCCCGCCATCCTACGTCACCCCCTGCGATCTCAGCCACCCGCGTCACCGCCCCGGCGCCGTCGCCACCGCCACCAGCGCGTCCGCGCAGCCGTAGTAAAGGAACCACTGTCCCCTGAACCACACCAGCCCCTCGGCAAACGTCGTGCCCGCCGCATACTGGCCCGTCTTCTCGTAGGCCAGCTCCGGCTTCAGCGCCGGCGCGTCGGCCCGCCGCAGCAGGTGCACCGGGTTCACCGGGTTGAACAGCGCCTCGCCCGCCGCATACGCCCCCGGCCCCATCGCAGGGTCGCCGTTCTCCGCGGCATTCTTGCCGTTGTAGAGCACCACGATCCCCGCATCCGTCGCCACCGGCGGCGGCCCCACCTCCGGGAACGAGCTGTCGAACCGCCCTTCCCGCGGCCGCAACACCTCCATCGCCTCGCCCGCCGGGCCCTCCACCGGAGTCCAATGGATCAGGTCATTCGAAGTCGCCAGATGTACCGCGCCCTCGCCCCAGTACATCCAGTAGAGCCCGCGAATCCGCGCCGCAATCAGCCTCCCCTTGTCCACATGCGTCACAATCCCTGCAGACTTGTACTTCAGCGCGTCATACTTGCCGCCCAGCGCGCCCGCAAACGCCGGCCCATGCTTCGTCCAGTGCTCCAGGTCGCGCGAGGTCGCAATCCCCACCGAGTACGTCTCACGATTCCACTGCGTATAAGTCAGCACATACGTGCCATCCTCGCCCTCCACAATACGTGGATCTTCCACGCCACCCGGCCACTCCCGCGCCTTCTCCCCATCCTCCGCCGGAAAGAACACTGGCTCCCCGCGCCGCTTGAAGTGAATCCCATCCTCGCTCACCGCCAACCCCAGCCGCGACGTGTGCCCGCCAATCGCCATCGCGCCCGTGTTGTCCTCCGCGCGATACAGCACATACACCTTACCGTCGTGCACCACCGCAGCCGGATTGAACGTATGCAGAGCCTCCCACGCCACCGGCGTCTTCGCAATCGGGTCCATAAACTTCGACTCCGCCTGCGGCGCAATCACCGGATTCCCCTCCGCCGGCCGCACAAACGGCCCAATCTGCCACGGAGCCTCCGTCTGCCCCTGCACGCCGGCAGCGCACACCATCACCGCCACACCCACCACCCACTTCACGCGTCTCATCTCACTCCCCAACCCAAAACACTCGAGATGCCCTTTTCAGCGTTCGGCCAGCTCATGATCATGAGTGCCCCATCCTAGCCGTGTTTTTGTTCTTGCGGCTAGGGTGGGAGATCAAGCCCCCAGCCCAGCCATGACACTCGCCAACTGTGAACTACGAACTAAAAATTTCAAAGAAGCTCAACGCCGCATCTCCCTGCTCCAACACCCGCGCCCTCTTCAATACGCCATAGCTCTCCTCGAGCTTCTCCTTCTTCCGATGCTCGGCAATCACCACCGCGCCCTCCGCCAACAGTCCCGCCGCCACACCACCCAGCGCCCCCAGCGTCGCCTCATACTCCGCGCCCGCATCATACGGCGGATCGAGAAACACCACGTCGAACGCCCCGGCCGCGCGCTTCAGATACGCAGCCACACTCACCGCATGCACACGCACCCGCCTCTCCGCCCCTAGCTTGCGCAAATTCGCCTGCAAGGTCTTCAGCGCCGGCTGCGCCCGCTCCACCGCCTCCACCCGCACCGCTCCACGGCTCACCGCCTCCAGCGCCACCGCTCCCGAACCCGCGTAGAGGTCAAGAAACGCAGCCCCCTCCATCCTCGGAGCCAGCACGTTAAACAGCGTCTCGCGCAGCCTGTCGCTCGTCGGCCGCGTTGCCATCCCCGCCGGAGCCTCCAGCCCACGCGATCGAAACTCCCCCGCAATAATCCGCATCGCTCCAAAGCATAGCCGACCGCTCTGCATCTCAGCACAACCAGCCACCCCACAAAGCATGGGTGCCCCAGGTCTCGCTTCTGAGACCTGGGAAAGCACGAACCTCGCCCAACCACAACAGAACTGGTCACTGTCCACTGACAACTGATCACTGCCTTCGGGAAAGCACGCCACTAACCCAGCCACAACAAACCCCACGCTCAATCACCGCCACCCCGCGAGCGATCAGCGAGCAACTGCCGCACGCAGTGCCGAGCGAACAGCGAGCAGTGCGCCGCACGCAGTGCTGGACTAGCCCCAAGCCTCACCCTCTACAATTCCCCTATGCGAGGCTGGTCAATCCCCCTGGGCCGCTGGTTCGGCGTCGAACTCCGAATTCACGCCTTCTTTCCTCTGCTCGCCTTCGTCTGCTTCGGCCTCGCTGGCGCAGACGGCTGGCTCCGCGGACTCGGCGTCTTCTTTGCTCTCGTCCTCGCCGTCATCGCGCGAGAGATCGTCCGCCTCATGGTCGCCGCGTATCTCGGCCTCCGCCTCCGCGCCGTGCTCGTGCTGCCCATCGGCGGCATGTTCGCCTGGGCCAACCCAGAGAGCCAGGAGCACGCCAACGGCGGCGCCGGCCAGTTCCTCATGGCCTTCGCCGGACCCGTCGCCAACCTGCTCACCGCCGCCACGCTCGCGCTCGGCTTCATGGGCGCCGGCGGAGACATCGGCCTCTTCCAGCAACCCTTCGTCACCTCGGCTTATCTGCTGCGCAGCATGGTCTGGATGCAGGCCGGACTGGGCCTGCTGCATCTTGTACCCGCCTATCCGCTCGACGCAGGCCGCCTGCTCCGCGGCAACTTCGCCCGCTCCCACGGCATCGCCCCGGCAGGCCGCGCCGCCACCGGCATCGGCCAGCTCATCGCCCTCGCCGCCATGCTCGCCGGCATGGTCCTCCACAGCCCGTGGCTCATCATCGCCGGCTTCTTCATCATGATCGCCGCGCAGGTCGAGGATCAGGGCGTCTTCTTCCAGTCCGTCGTCGACACCGTGCAGATGCACGAAGTCATGCTCACCGACTTCGCTACCCTCTCGCCGTCCGACACCCTCGCCGACGCCCTCTCCCGCTGCGTCCACTCCCTGCAAGAGGACTTCCCCGTCGTCCGCGGCCCCGAGCTCGTCGGCATCGTCTCGCGCCAGCGCATCGTCGAGGCCCTCCGCACCGACGGCAACGGCTACGTGCAGTCCGTCATGTCCCGCGCCTTCCAGGTCGCCCGCCCCGAGGACACCCTCGGCGCCACCATCCGCCGCCTCACCGCAGGCCGCGGACTCTCGCTCATCCCCGTCACCGACGCAGGCCGCGTCGTCGGCATCGTCAGCGTGCAAAACCTCATGAGCTCCATGACCCTGCTAGCCGAACAACGCCGCATAGAACGCGAAGAAGCCAGCGAGTAGCCCTCTCACACCCCAGCCACGTCCCTAGCCCCACACTCACTCCGTCCGCAACGCCGTCATCGGATCCACTCGCGCCGCCCGCCACGCCGGAGCCAGGCAAGCCACCGTAGCCACACACAGCAACACCACCGCCACCGTAGCAAACACCGACAGATCCAGCGGCTCCGTCTCATACAAAATGCTGCGCAGCATCCGCGCCAACAGCGCGCTCGCGGCAAGACCCGCAACCAGCCCAAGCAGCGCCGGTCGCAGTCCATCCAGCAGCACCCGCCGCAGCACTGAAATGCGCTGCGCCCCAAGCGCAATCCGAATACCGATCTCGCCCGTCCGCTGCGTCACCAGATACGCCAGCACGCCGTAGTGGCCCACCGCCGCCAGCACCAGCGCAATCACCGCAAAGCCCAGCACCAGCACCGAGTTGAACTGCGACCCCAGCGTCGACCGCGCCAGCGTCTCCTCCAGCGTCAGCACATTTGAAACCGGCATGTCAGGATCGATCTGGCCAATCGTCTTCTCCACCGGCATCGCCAGCGCGTTCACATCGTGCGCCGCACGCACCACCAGCGTCACGTTCGTGTACCCATTGCCGAAGATCGGCATGTACATCATCGCCCGCGGACGCTCCGACGCTGAGTACCGCGTGTCGCCCACCACGCCGATAATCTCGAAGATCTCGGCGCCAAGATTGGTCTTGATGTGCCGCCCAATCGGGTCCTCATTCGGGAAGATCGTGTGCGCAGCTTCTTTGCTGATCAGCGCCACATGGTCATGCTTCAGCCGCTCGTCCGCTGCAAACGTACGCCCCTTCAAGATCGGCAAATGAATCGCGTCGAAGTACCCCGGATCAGCTCCGCGCACCATCATGTCGATCGCATCGTCGGCGCGCAGCGGCGGATGCTCCACAATGCTCACCAGCCGGTCGCCGCCCCAGCCCTGCCCGGGCGCGCTTGAAACCAATCCAGCGGACTCCACACCCGGCAGCGCGCGCACACGCGTCACAATCCGCTCCAGCAGGTCCACCTGCTCCACCGCTGTCTTGTACCGCGCCTCTGGGACGCCAAACCGCATCGTCAGCGTGTTCGCAATCGGCACGCCCAGGTCCGACGAGCGCAGCCGCCCGTAGCTCTTCATCAGCAGCCCCGCGCCCACCAGCAGCACCACCGTCAGGCACACCTCCAGCACCAGCAACGTACGGCGCATCCCCGCGCGGACTCGACCGCC
>DATMUN010000386.1:0-4213 GCA_035563895.1 Occallatibacter sp.
GCCAGTCCCCACTCCACGCCAAACAGCGTCCAGCCCACCCGGCCCTTCAGCGCTATCAGCGTGAACGGCGTATACGTCCCTGCTATCAGCAAATAGATCGCCGCATGGTCCACCACCTGGAAGACATGCCGTGCCCTCGTCCGCACCAGCGAGTGATACAGCGTCGAGCACACATACACCAGCACCAGCGTCGTCGCAAACACCGTGCAGCCCACCACCGTGCGCGCCGTTCCGTGCGTCGAGACAACGATCAGGTACATCGCGCCCGCAATCGCCAGCGCCGCGCCCACTCCGTGCGTAATCGCATTCGCCAGGATCTCGCTCAGCCGCATCCGCGCATCCATACGTGAATCATAGTCCTGGCATTTTGCTAAACTCCCTGCAGACACCCTCGGTTTTGGCGCGCACGCTTCGGCCGGTCGCAGGGATTCGAATTCACCGGAGAGCCCACGTGAACGCTACTGCACAGCTACTGGAAGGCCTCGCTCATCTGCCCATTCAGATGCGGCCCATTACCAATCTCAAGACGCTCAACGAAGCCTACGACTACGACAAGCCAAGCTCGTTCTCGCGCGGCATCCGCGTCGACCTCAACGGCCTTGCCATCCTGCTCATCTCCGGTACGGCGTCGATTGATGAGAATGGCGTCAGCGTCCACATCGGCGATTTCCGCGCCCAGCTCCGCCGCACCTACGACAACATCACCCGGCTGCTTGAGAGTGAAGGCTGCACCTGGCACGACATCGTCCGCACCACCTGCTACCTCCGCGACATCGACCGCGACTACGACGCCTTCAATGAGGAGCGCACTGCGTTCTTCAAGGAGCAGGGCCTCGACCCACTGCCCGCCTCAACCGGCATCCAGGCACACCTCTGCCGCCCAGAGCTGCTTATCGAGATCGAAGCCATCGCCATGTTCCGCACGCAGCCCGCAGCGTCGGCCGTCGAGCAGGCAAAGTAACCTCACTCGACGGTGATCGTAGTATCCAGCGGCAGGTGGGCCGACGAGTCGCCCACCAACACCTTCAGCGGCTCTGCCTCCACGCGCAGAGCCTTTGCCTTCTCATCCCAGTAGGCCAGCGTCGCCGCCTTTAGCCGAATCTCCACCGTCCGCGTTTCGTGCGCCTTCAGCGCCACACGCTTGAAGCCCTTCAGCTCCTCGCGCGGCCGTGCGACGGCAGACTTCGGATGCGCCACGTACATCTGCACCACCGCGTCGCCGTCGCGCTCGCCCGTGTTCGTCACGTCCACGCTTACCGTTACCGTGCCGTCCTTGGCGACGCGCGGCGCGCTCGTCCGCAGCTTTGCAAACGCAAACGTCGTATAGCTCAGCCCATAGCCAAAGGGGTACAGCGGCTCGCCTTTGAAGTACATGTACGTGCGCCCGTGGCGAATGTCGTAGTCCATCATCGGCGGCACCTGATCCAGTGACCTCGGCCACGTCGTCACCAGATGCCCACCCGGGTTGTACTCGCCGAACAGCACCGCCGCCAGCGCCGTGCCTTCATCCTGCGAGGCGTGCGCCATATGCAGAATCGCCGGCACATGCGCCTGGCTCCAGTTGATCGCATACGGAAAGCTCGCCACCAGCACCACCACGGTATGCGGATTCACGAGCCGCACCTGCTTCACCAGCTGCTCCTGCTCCAACGTGATGCTCTCGCGGTCACGCCCCTCGCGCCCGTCGCTCGGAACCGTGCAAGGCAGCGTGCCGCCATCGCTCGAATCCTCACCGTATCCGTACCAGTCATGCCCCATGTCCGGCCCGCAGGTCGGGTCGTTGCCCACCACCACCACCGCAACATCGGCCCCGCGCGCCGCATTCACAGCCGCGTTGCCCAGCTCGCTCGCAGCATACGTCACCTTCACGTCCGGCCCCGCGGCCTTCTTGATGCCCTCAAGCGGCGTCACCACGTACGGCGGCGTGCCCCCATACCAGTCCCAGTGCACGCTGTCCGCCAGCGGCCCAATCACCGCAATCGACTTCACCTTCCCGTGATCCAGCGGCAACAGCGCGCCATCGTTCTTCAGCAGCACCACAGACTCAAGCGCCATCTGCTTCGAGATCGCACGATGCTTGTCCGTGCCCCACGGCTCCGGCCCGTCCTTGATCTTGCTGTACGGCACCATCTCCTGCGGGTCCAGCAGCCCCAGCCGAATCGCGATCCGGAACTTCGGCCGCAGCACGCGATCAAGGTCCGCTTCCGTCAGCTCGCCGTCCTTCAGCGCCGCCTTCACCTCGTCTGAGTACTTGTCCAGAATCTGGTTGATGCCGTTCTTCACGCACGCAACCACCGCAGCCTTCTGATCCGGGAACAGCTTGCGCGGAGTCACAAGCAGTCCCACCGCCTGTCCGTCGCTCGACAGAACATCCACGCCCCACTTGTCCTGCACAATCGACCGCAGAATCGGGTTTACCACCATCGTCGTGCCGTTCCAGCCGTTGTACGCGGCCATCACCGCCTTCGCGCCGCCCTCCTGGAACGCCATACGAAACGGCAGCGAGTAGTACTCCCAGAACAATCGCTCGTCAAAGTTCGACGTTGACATATTGCGGTGATCTTCATTGCTGTTCGCCAGGAAGTGCTTCAACAGAGCCGCCGCCTGCCAATAGTGCGGATCGTCGCCCTGCAAGCCTCGTGTGAACGCCACCGCCATCGTGCCATTGAAGAATGGGTCCTCGCCATACACCTCTTCGCTGCGTCCCCAGCGCGGATCGCGCGCAAGGTCCGACTGCGGTCCCCACTGCATCAGGATCTGCCGGTCGTACTTCGCCGTCTCCGTGATGTACCGCGCCTCGTATCCCTCGACGCCCGCCGCCTGCCGCACCAGCTCCGGGTCCCACGTCTCACCCATGCCCACAACCTGCGGAAACTGCGTTGTCGTGATCGGCGGCTTGCCATCCCACGGCGTGCGCTGCACCACGCCGTGAATGCCCTCGGACGCGCCGATATTCCTCACGTCCAGCCGCGGCACCGCGGTGTCCGTACCCAGGCAGGCTATCTTCTCGTCCGTCGTCATCTGCTTCAGCAGGTCGTCGATGCGCTGCTCCATCGGGAGCTTGGGATCGTTGAACGGAAAAGCGGTTTTCTGTGCCAGCGCGGCAGCAGCAGTCAGGGCAAGTAGAAGAGCAAAAATACGAACCACGACACGCATCAGCGAGCAACTCCGGGCCCGCTTGGCGGGCGCTTTTCAAACGCCCCAAGCCTACCACGCTCGCGTCAATGCCACAGTTCAGAAGTGCCTGATCGTCTCGCCCGCACCGCCCGTGCCAGTCGGAGGCATCGCGCTGCCGCGTTCGCTCATGCGCTCCACGCGGCTCTCCAGCGACCGGCTCACCAGTTCGCGTGAGCCCAGCCCCACTGCCAGCGCAAGCGTCAGCACGATTCCGCCAAACAGAATGCCGAACGCCAGCGACACCACCACGCCGCCCACTTCCAGGTGATCTAGCACCATCGCCGCCGTCAGCACCAGCACCAGCCACTTCACTCCCAGCGAAAGGAAACGCGCATACGCCAGCTGCGCATTCACCGCGCCGATCAACACAGACCGCGCCAGAAAGCGCGCAATCAGCGTTCCCGCAACAAGGATGAACATTGCTCCCACCGCGTGCGTCAGGTAGGGCAGCAGCGTAATCGGCAAAGCGCCGGCCGTCGCAATCGATGCGTCGAATGCAGAGACGCCGATGAGCAACCCCAGCAGCACGCAGCCCCAGAAGGTCACGCGTCCGGCAAGCTCTGTCGGTGTACTTGAGGCAGCCCACTCCGCCGTGCCGCGCGCATGCGCCAGCCTCTCGTCAAAGTGCACCAGCCGCAGCATCCGCTTCAGCACCGCCGAGGCCGCTATGCCCACCGCAGTGAATAGCACCAGCGCCACAACAAACGCCAGCAGCCCCGGCAGCACCGCAATCAGCAGCGACACCACGCGATAGAACGACTGGTGCAGCGCGTCCGACATGTGCCGCAGGATCGTTGCGTTATCCGTTGCGGCTTGCGTCTGCAGCATCGCCATCATGTTCAGCATCATCGTCGCTCCTTTCATCCGCGCCGCTCTTCCGCGCTCCCTATGGATTGAACCGGTCCGGCCAGCGCCAGCGCGCCACCAGGTAAGCCTTGTCTGCCTCGAACGCCGCGGCCAACGCCTCCACATGCTGTTCCGCATCGGCCCCCGCGTTCATCAGGTGGATGTGGCTTGCCACCCACGCGAGATACAG
>DATMUN010000387.1:0-3341 GCA_035563895.1 Occallatibacter sp.
TGGAGTCCTGCCCTATTTTCGACTCTCGTGCGAGGAACGCGTTTTAGCGGAGTTACCACTCACAGCCCTGATAAACGTTTCTCGGACAAGTAGGTCCCGAAGCTCCTCTTTTCTTTACGGTTCTTCCCCTTGGCCCCGGCCCACAACACACACGCGGTATCTCAATTTCCCCACATAGCCCCGAAGTTGCCCCTCCCGAAAATTCCGTACGGCCCAGGGCGGAACCTCCTCCGACCGGAATTCAGGCATGTAACAATGCCCTCGCCGTATCTTGGTGATTTTGAAGGCGAACCTAGTTTTCGGTAAGCACAAGTCAGGATCAGTACGGGCTCTTTCGGGAACCAGGTACTTCTTAAGAAACACGCTGAACCCCGACCGCGATCCGCGCGAACCGACTCGCAGCGAATCATTTTTCTCGTTGCGCCAGGACAACCCCGGACGTAATATGCGCGTTGCTTCCGGTCAATCGCTCCGCTGCGCCGATGGTTGCGCGAAGCCATTCTCTTGCGGAGGTCAGCACATGTATCGAGCCAAGCCGTTTATGGGTTTGATGGTTGCACTGTTTGTGTTGCCGGAAATTTCCAGTGTGGAAGCTCAATGGGTGGCGGCGGCTCACGCGGTGAAGAACCGCGTTCAGCAAATGACGCAGAAATCAGAGAACGGGGGTTACGATGTCGCGATCGTAGTCCTGGAAGCCGCTCCAGCAGCCGTGTACGACAAAACCGTCAAATCGCTGCAGTCTCATCCCGAAATCACGATCACCAAAAACGACGGCAAGACGGGAAGAATCGAGATCAAAAAGGGCAAACAGGTCGCCGGTTTCCAGATATCGCCACTCGGGGAAAAACTCACTCAACTCGTGATTGCTGCCAGCGTTAGTGAAGGGGGAGAGCCGAGCGCTACCTCGCTGGTCGTCGATGCGGTGCTGCGTGTTTGTAAGGAAGTGGGCGTGAAGTGTACGCTGGAGCCCAACTAGTGGGGTGCCATCGTGAAGAAACTCAATTCACTCACGGCGTTTGTCACCACACTCTCGCTTCTTCTTGTTCCTTTCTCTACGCGGCTTCTTCAGGCATCACCCGCTGCTCCCGGAGCGGCGCCGTACGTCTCACCATGGCCCAGAGCGTTCGATCGCAATGGGGCGCACGTTATCGTCTACCAGCCCCAGGTGAAAAGCTGGCGCGGTTACCGGTCCCTGATCGCCGATACTGCCGTATCCATCCAACAAGGTAACACCAAGCCCGTTCTCGGCGTCATCTCTTGGCACGCCGACACCATCACCGACGTAAGTTCCCGCAACGTCTTCGTTCGCAATATCGAGGTCGTGAGCTCGCGTTTTCCGTCCCTTGACGCCGTTCAGGAAGCCGCCATGCAGCAGCGCGTCCGCCAGGTTTATCCCACCATGACATTCACCATCAGTCTCGACCGGATGATCGCCAGCGCTGAAAACGCCAATGCTCATGTACAGACAATTATCGTCAACCCGCAACCTCCTCCGGTCTTCGTTAGCACCACGCCCGCGGTCCTGCTTTTCGTCGAAGGCAAAGCTGTTCTGGCACCGGTACCCGGTACCGCTCTTCAATACGTTGTCAACACCAATTGGGATCTCTTCTTCGATAATTCCGACTATTTCCTTCTCGATGGCAAAACGTGGATAAAGTCCCAGGATCTGGCGGGTCCTTGGACTGCCACTTCCAAATTGCCGGCCGATTTTGCGAAGATCCCCAGGGGTCAAAACTGGGATGATGTTTTGAAAGCGGTCCCGGCCCCCGCCGCATCCGCCGCTCCCAAGGTTTTCTTCACCAAAAAACCCGCAGAATTACTGCTGTTCAAAGGCGCTCCCGTCTACGCCAAAATCCCCGGTACCGCGCTTCAATACGCCACTAACACTGAATCGAATGTCTTCCTCCACACGCCGCACAACCAGGTCTACGTACTTCTCTCTGGCCGCTGGTTCCGCGCCTCCACTCTTGATGGTCCTTGGACGTTTGCGAGCAACGAGCTCCCCGCCGATTTCTCGCGCCTCCCCCAAAAGCAGCCTTACTCCGTTGTCGCCGCGTCCGTTCCCGGCACACAAGAAGCGAGTGATGCTGTCCTCCTGGCCCAGGTCCCCACGACGGCCATAGTCAATCGCGCCCAAGCCGAGTCACAAGTCAAAGTGGTCTACTCCGGTGAACCGCAATTCATTCCGATCGAATCCACCGCCATGTTTTACGCTGTCAACACACCCTACAAGATCATCCGTGTCGGCGATCTGTACTATCTCTGTTACCAGGGCATTTGGTTTACCGCCACCTCTCCCAACGGCCCCTGGAAGACCGCTGATTCCATTCCTCCGGTCATCTACACAATTCCTCCGAATTCGCCTGTCTACAATGTCACCTATGTCGTCGTCTCCAATCCGACCCCTACCGCAGTAGAGATGAGTTATTCCGCCGGTTATATGGGCATGTTTGCCATGGGCATGGCTGTCGGCGCGACCATCGTCTACGGAACCGGTTACTATTATCCGCCCTACGTCTATTGGGGCCCTCACCCAATCTACTATCCTTATCCTTACACTTACGGATGCGCAGCTGTGTACAACCCCTACACGGGCTTCTACGCTGTTGGCCGTTCGGTCTATGGTCCGTACGGCTCAGCGGGAAGCGCCGCCTGGTACTACCCCGCCACAGGGATGTACGGCCACGGCTACACTGCGCAAAACGCCTACGGCGGCCACACGTACGCTTCCGGCTACAATCCCTGGACGGGAACTTCTTGGGCCACTTCCCAAGGCCACAATCAATACAGCTCGTGGGGCAATACAGTCATCAACAACGGTAACAACTGGGCGGAGGCGCAACACAACTCCAATGCCAATGGCGCCACAGGGTCCTTCCAAACCTCCAAGGGAAGTGCTGGTGCGGGCTTCTCAGGCGCCAATGGCAACAGCGGCTTCGTCGCCAAGGATGCCAATAACAACAACGTCTACGCTGGTGCTGACGGCAACGTTTACAAGAAGGATTCGAACGGCAACTGGAGTAAGTGGGACAACGGCAGTTGGACTCCCGCGGATCCAATGACAGCTGAGGCTCAGGCAAAGACCGACGCACAAAACAAGAAAGCGGGCAACCAGGCCGCTGGCTCTTCTAACGATCTCGGCTCGACTGCGGGTAAGAATTCCAGTCCCAACCGCCCGGACGGCAGCGGCCGAGACCAGCGCGGCTCTGGCCAAAACACACCCATCCAGCCTCCCTCCGGATCGTTGGGTTCCTCAAACACCATGGGCCAACTTCAAAACGATGCGGGCTCGCGCGAGCGTGGCGATCAGCTCGAACGAGACCGTAATCGCGGCGGAGGCT
>DATMUN010000388.1:0-4834 GCA_035563895.1 Occallatibacter sp.
GAGATTCGATCAGAGGAAGCAGTGGCCATGAAACTCCTATTTAGCTGCGGGCGGATCAAGGTGTGCTTCTGACGGCGGCGCTGCAGGCCGCGGGCTGCTGCTGCCCAACCGCATAAAGCGCTTCAAGCGACTGATCTGTTCATGCTGATGGAAGCGAACGAACTCCGGCGATACAGGACGATTGACGCGCCGCAGTAATGCCCCGAAGTAGCCTGCAAAGAGTGCGATTCCGCCGAGGAAGACGGGAGGCAGCATCATCTGGCGCGCAGCGCGGAAGAGTTCCCACAAGGGATGATTGCCGATGACGTAATCCTTGATGCCGTATTTGTATCTAGAACGAAGCGCGCCGGCCTGTGCGGTTCCCATCTCGCGATAGTGGATGCATACCTTCTCCGTCCAGGTGCGCGTCTTCCAGCCCTTCATGCGCGAACTGATTACGGCGATGTGATCGATCGATCCGCCCTTGACGGGTGTGTATCCGCCGATTGCCTCGAAGCACTCACGGCGAAATACCTGACACGCGCCGGAGACATGCTCAACGCTGACGTATCTGTAGTCATACACACGACCGGATAGCTCCTGAAACGGAGTGCCGGTCAGGCCGAGCTGCGGATCCTCATGCAGCTTCTTCAGAAGGAACTCGAAGTAGTCCGGATCGAAGGAAATGTCGGCATCGAGACTGACGATGACCTGGTAGTCGAGCTCCTGCACCTTGGCATATCCGGCGTTGAAGGCGAAGACCTTTCCGGCGAAGTTGCGCTCGGCGCGCTCGGACGTGCGCACGAGCTCGATCCAGGGATTGTCTGCAATGTACCGGGAGACGATTTCGTCTGTGCCGTCGGTGGAGCCGTCGCTGACGATCACCCACTTGAGCGGGCGCACGCTCTGCGCTACTACCGACTTCAAAGTGCATTCGATAAAATCGGCTTCGTTTCGCGCAGGGGTGACGATCACGTAGGTTGGGAGGGATGTCATGGTCGAGCCTATAGGTGGGTGAGGGGAAGATTGTGAGTTCTAGAAGGCTATTTATCGAGTGAGCCGCGCTTCAGATGCAGCGGGCTGCTGCATCGATTGGGGCTCGCATGCTTTGACAATCTGTTGAGTATTTGCGATGCGCGCTGGATGCAGGTGCGCGCGGACCAGCGGGTTAGGCTATCGCCCGGCCCGCTTTCGTTTTCTAATCTACCAACACGGGCTTTTGCTGCGACTTTGCAACGAAGGCGACGACCTCGGCAGCGACGCGATTCTGCTGCTCTGGTGTGAGCTGCGGGAACATGGGAAGCGAGAGGATCTGCGGAGCAACGCGCTCTGCAACCGGGAAGTCTCCTTCACGATAGTTGAGCGAGACGTAGGCCTTTTGCAGGTGAAGAGGAATTGGATAGTGAATGGCTGAGCCGATGCCTGCTTGCTTGAGGTGCTCCATCAGTTGCTCGCGCTCTTGCACGCGCACGACGAAGAGGTGATAGACGGCACGCGACCACGAAGGCTCGTGCGGCAACTGGACATCTGTGTTGCCGTCGAGCAGGCGGCGATAGTCGGAGGCGCGGTCGCGGCGCGAAGCGTTCCAGCCGGCCAGATGCGGCAGCTTGACGTGTAGCAGGCCTGCTTGAATGGTGTCGAGACGGCCGTTGTAGCCTTCGACATCGTGATAGTACTTGCGGACTGAGCCGTGATCGCGGAGCATGCGCGACTTCTTTGCTAGCTCGGGATCGTTGGTGGTGATGGCTCCACCTTCTCCGCAGGCGCCGAGATTCTTGCCGGGATAGAAGCTGAACGCCGCGGCACGGCCGATCGAGCCGGCCTTCAACCAGCGATTCTGCTTGCGCGAGAAGTACTCTGCGCCGTGCGCCTGGCAGGCATCTTCAATCACGGTGAGGCCGAACTGCTCGGCCAGATCGAGGATCGCATCCATGTCGGCCATCTGCCCGTAGAGGTGAACCGGCAGAATGGCTGCAACGGCGCGGCCGGAGCGCTTGCTGACGAGGCGACCGTTTTCGCGCGTACACTGGTTCTCGAGATAGTCGCGGAGCGCGGCGATCGACATGTTGTAAGTCTGCTCGTCGATATCAACGAACTCGGGAATGGCGCCGGCCTGCGAGATGGCTTCAGTGGTGGCGATAAAGGTGTTGGGCACGGTGACGATGACGTCGCCGGGCTGAATATCAGCACCGATGATGGCGAAACGCAGCGCATCGGTTCCGCTGTTGACGGCGATGCAGTGCTGGGCATCGCTGAACTCGGCGAATGCTTTCTCAAAAGACTCGACAGCGGCTCCGCCGACGAAGCCCGCGGAGTGAAGCGCCTTCTTGAAGACTTCGACCAGCTCCTCTTCGAGCTCGACGTGCGGGGTGACGAGGTCCAGGAATGGAACAGGGACGTCGGCTGCGGGCGTCGGCTTCTGGTCCGGCACGGCACGCAGAGCGCGTGCGGGGTTGCCGGCGACGATGGTGTTGGCGGGAACGTCTTTGGTGACCATGCTGCCTGCTCCGACAATCGCGTTTTCGCCAATGGTAATGTTGGCGAGGATGGTTGCACCCGAGCCGATGGACGCGCCCTTGCGGATCACGGTGGGCTCGACCTTCCAGTCGGCTTCGGTCTGCAGGCCGCCATCTGCGGCGGTGGCGCGCGGATAGCTGTCGTTGATGAAGGTGACGCCGTGGCCGATGAACACATTGTCTTCGATGCGCACGCCCTCGCAGACAAAGGTGTGCGAGGAGATCTTGCACCGCTTGCCTACGGATGCGTTCTTCTGAATCTCAACGAAGGCGCCGATCTTGGTCTCGTCGCCGATCTCGCAGCCATAGAGATTGATGAACTTCGAGAGCTTGACATCTTGGCCGAGCTTGACGTCGTCTGCGATCGAATTTAGAGGATTCATAAATAAACTAAAGCTCCCTTCTTACTCAGCGACTCGCTGGCTGCTTCCAGCATTTTGACTACGCGAAGTCCGGCACGGCCGTCGTTGAATGGATCGGTACCGCTGTTGATGCACTCGACGAAATAAGACATCTCCTGGCGGAGAGCTTCAACCTGCTCAAGCTGCGGCGCCCACATGTCGCCGGAACGATAGCTGACGAGCAACTCGTACACGCCCTCGCGGCTGCTGACGTTGACGCCTTTGTCATACACCTTGATCTTCTCGTCGGGATCGAGATCGTTCCACACGAGCATGCGCTTCTCGCCGCCGATGAGCGTGGTGCGCACCTTGACCGGCGAGAGCCAGTTGACGTTGATGTGGGCGATGACCTTCTCAGGGTAGTAGATGGTCATGAAGGCGACGTCTTCATGGCCGTTGAGATGGCCCTGCCCTGTAGCCACGACCGCCTCGGGACTGCCCTTCAGAACGTGATCCATAATGGAGAGATCGTGCGGGGCAAGGTCCCAGATGACGTTGACGTCGTGCTGAAAGAGGCCGAGATTGACGCGGGTCGAATCGTAGTAATAAAGATTGCCAAGTGTGCCTTCTTCGACAAGCTGGCGAATCTTGCGCACCGCACCGGTGAACAGAAAGGTGTGGTCGACCATGATGCGCAGATTCTTGCGCGCTGCGAGCTCGATGAGTTCCTCGGCTTGCGCAACGTTGCTGGTGAAGGGCTTTTCGACGAAGACGTGCTTGCCGTTCTCGAGCGCGCGCCGGGCCAGGTCGTAATGGGTCCAGACGGGAGAGACGACGGCGATGGCGTCAATCTCCGGCGAGGTCAGCACGTCATTCGCGTCTGCTGTGACGAGTACGCCGGGATAGGCCTTTTGGGCGCGGGCACGGGCCGCGGGGCTCACTTCTCCGATGGCTGTTACCTCAGCGCCATCAATTCCCATAATGTTCCTAACAATATTGGGGCCCCAGTAACCATAACCGATTACACCGAATTTCATACTAATCACCGATCTTTCTAGACTGCGTGACCCTTACTTTACGTTGTGGAACTGCAAGCTGTCGCAACTGCACTATGTATCCTGGTAACTTCGGTTTACACCAAAATCAATACGCGCCTGCGCCCTTGATAACAGCCATGGGCGTGAGCAGGAGTATTTTTATGTCGAGCATGGGAGTCCAGGACGTGGCATAGCGCAGATCGAGGCGCACCATCTCGTCGAAGCGCACGGTGCTGCGCCCGGTGACCTGCCAGAGTCCGGTGATGCCGGGCTTGACTTCAAGAACGCGGCGGCGGTGCCAGGTCTGATATGCGGCAAGCTCGTACGGGATTGGAGGACGCGGGCCGACGAGCGACATCTCTCCCTTTATTACATTGATGAGCTGCGGCAGTTCGTCGAGGCTGCTCTTGCGCAGGAATGCGCCGATGCGGGTGATGCGCCGGTCATTGGTCAATTTGAATACGCCTGCGCCTGTGCTCGCCTGCGCGGCTGCGCTGCCCCCCTGGGCGATGAGCTTGGTGACGTACTCGCGGTGCACGGCGTTGTCGTTGTTCACGTACATGGAGCGGAATTTGAGAAAGGTGAAGGTCTTTCCGAACTGCCCTACGCGCTCTTGCCGGAAGAAGATGGGCCCCTTCGATGACAGCCGGACAGCGGCCGCAATGAGAAGGAAGAGCGGAGAGATGAAGAGCAGCACGGCGATGCTCAACGCGAGATCGATGCCGCGCTTCACACTGAGCAGGAAGTTGCGCTGCTTGCTCTGGTTGGTCAGATCCGGATAGAGGACCTCGTTGCTGGGGCGCTCCGATTCGCTGTCTTCCCACTCGTCGGGAAAGATATGGAACGTGATGCCAACCTGGCTGAACTGCTCGAAGGTGAGCTCGTCCTGCAAAGCTGCGCTCACGCGGTTGAGGATTGCGGACAGGATCGAGCTGCGGCTTTTGATCTCAAGGCCGGTGAA
>DATMUN010000389.1:0-3547 GCA_035563895.1 Occallatibacter sp.
CCGGCGGGCACATCGAAGGCGATCTCGTTGATGTGCGCGTCCCCGCCATTGAGGCTCGCACCGCCGCGCGCAAACCCGTCGTGCTCGCGCTCAGCGAGGTACACCGCCACCTCGGTTCAACGCTCGACAAGGAAGGCATCACCACCCCGATCGTCGAAACCATGCTCACCGCCCTCGGCTGCGTACTCGTTTCCTCCGGCGAGGCTACCTGGAGCGTTACGTTGCCAAGCTGGCGTCTTGACGTCGAGCGCGAGATCGACTTGATTGAAGAGATCGCCCGAGTCTACGGCTATAACCGGTTTGCCAACACGCTGCCTGCTTTTGGTGGAGGCCTTCGCGCATTGCCTTTTGCCCCAGCAGAGGCCTCCGCGCGCGAAGCCCTGCGCTCCTCAGGTTTCCACGAGTCCATCGGCAGCACCTTCTGCTCAGCAACAGATGCAGCGCTCACAGCGCCGCAGCCCACACAGGTCGTGCCTCTCGGTAACCCCCTCAGCGAGGAAGCCGGAGTCATGCGTCCATCGCTCGTGCCCGGCATACTCGCTGCCGTTGCAGGAAACCTCCATCGCGACATCGCCGACGTCCGTCTCTTCGAACTTGGCACCGTCTTCAGCGGCACCACAGAGAAGGTCGAAGAGCATCCCGCACTCGCCTTTGCCGCCGCCGGATCCGTGCCGCAGCAGTCCGCGCTCCACGTAGTGCGCGACATTGACTTTTACGACATCAAAGGCGTCGCCGAGCAGTTGCTCGCCCGCTTCCAGGTCCGAACCGTTTACTTCGATCGCCTCCCGTCCGAGGATGGCATCACGCCCGCGTGGCTCCACCCCTATCGCTCCGCACGCATCGTCGCAGATGGCCTCACCGTCGGCTGGTTTGGCCAGCTTCATCCGTCTGAGGCCGCCGCGCGCAAGCTCAAAGACACTGTCTTCCTCGGCGAAATCTACATCGACCGGCTCTACAAACTACCCCTGCGCAGGCCCGCTACGCGCGATCTCTCCCGCTTCCAGCTCGTGCGCCGCGATTTTTCACTCGTCCTCGACGACAGCATTGCCTGGGAAAAGATCGATCAGGTCCTCGACTCACTGCATCTGCCCGAGCTCGTCGACTGGCGCGCCCGCGAGGTCTTCCGCGACCCCAAGCGCACTGCGCGCGAGTACTCGCTGTTGCTCGGCGTCACCTTCCAGGCTGCCGACCGCACTCTCCGTGATGACGAACTGCAGAGCTTCCAGGCGCAGGTCGTCGAGGCCGTTGGCAAGACTGGTGCGCGTCTGCGCAGCTAACGTATCGGCGCGTTGCCGCATCCAAGCACAAAGCCTGCCACGCCTTACCAGACGCGGCAGGCCGTCCCAATCTTGCTTCCTCACGCTGTTTTCAACATTCGCGCCGTCTCCGCCTGCATTGCCGCGGCGCTATACTCAACCCAGCGAGCAGGCTGGAGGTCATTATTCATGTCGCAAACATTCTGGGAGATCGACTCTGTAGATGGGCAGCCCGCCGTTGCCGCACCACAGCCGGAGCCTGAGCAGCCCTCCGCTCCTGAGCCGTTGGCCGTCAGTGCCGACGACTTCACAGCGCTAGAGGAGCGCATCGTCCGTGCCGTCGAACTCGTCAAGCGCGAGCGCCAGTTGCGCGCCGCTGCCGAGGAGCGGGCCGCCATTGCTGAGTCCCAGCTCACCGAGCAATCGCCCGTCGTAGAACAACTCCGCGACGAAATCCGCGCCCTCCGCTCCGAGCGTGACCAAGTCCGCCAGCGGGTCGAGCGGCTTCTCGCCCAGCTCGATGCACTCGAATTGTGAGGATGCCGATGCCCCAGCACTCCGACGAGCCCATCTCCGGTTACACCACCGTTCACATCTACGACCAGGCCTACCATCTCACCGGTCAGAATCCAGGCCATATCCAACGGCTGGCCGAACTGGTCGACTCGAAGATGCGCGCTGTCGCCGCGCAGGGGCGTACCGTCGACTCGCTCCGCGTCGCTGTCCTTGCCGCGCTGAATCTCGCCGATGAACTTCTGCAGGCAACGGGCTCCGTCTCCGGTGCCACTGTGCGCGATGGCCACGCCCGCGCCAACTCCCTCAAGGGCCTCCTTGACGAAGTCCTCGAAGACGAGCGCAAAACAGGCTGATTTTCGTGCTGTTTCCATCGCGCAACCCGTCGCGAATCAACACGCGCCCTCGCTATCACACCTCCGTACCGCCGCACAAGACTTGCAATTCTTCGCGCCTGCTCCTACTATCCGCATTAGAAACCGGCCTGCAAAGCAGGTGGGTAATCAACGCTGGTTGAACCAACATTCATTGAACAGGAACTCGACTCGTCTATACGGTTCTGTGTGCCGTGTCCGCCAGTCCGGAATGCCTAATGAACCGCGGAGAGTTCCACCGTCTTAGGACGGGTTCACCGGCGCATTGCCCACGGCCCCGCGGGTCGGGTTTCTGTTTATGTCCGGCCCACCAATTATCCTAGTGAGCAGTGCATCCTATCCTTTTCCGCATCGGCTCTCTCATCATCCCCAGTTACGGCGCGCTGGCCGCGCTAGGCGTTCTGCTCGCGCTCGCTCTTGTGCAGCGCACCGCGCGTCAGGCATCCCTCGCGCCTACTGAGGTTTTTAACCTCTGTGTTCTTGCGCTCTGCGCCGCGCTCGCTGGTTCCCGTATTCTTCTGGTTGTGCTCAATTGGACCGTCGTCCGCACGCACCCGGCCTGGCTGCTCTCGCTCGCCATGATCAACCACCCGCTCCTCGCCATCGCCGGAGCCATTTTCGCTGCAGCTGTCATCCTGCCCTACGCACGTCTGCGCAAGCTGCCGATGGCCCGCCTCAGTGACGCACTGGCTGCGCCATTTGCCTTGGGTCTTGCCGTCGAGCAGATCGGAACCTTCTTCGCTGGTTCGGGCTACGGTACCGCATCCTCCGCGCCTTGGGCGGTTACCTATTCCAACCCGCTGGCGCTCCGCTGGAGCGGCACACCACTCTTCGAGCCCCTGCATCCCGTGCAGTTCTACTCTTCCCTCGCGTTCTTCCTCATCGCACTCGCGCTTCTCGCTCTCATGCCTCGCGCGCGCCGCGCAGGAGACATCGCCGGAATTGCGCTCATCTCCCTCGCCGCCGCCATCTACTTCACGGAGCTCTTCCGCGCTCCCGAAGGCCGCGGCTTGCTGTTCCATGGCGCCGTCGATCTCCCGCAACTCGCCTCTGTCGCCGCAGTGCTCGCCGGTGCCGTCGTCCTGCGTGAGCGGCCTTCACGCGAGGTCTCCCATGTCTGAAACCTCAAGTACTACTCCCCGCATCATCGACGTACCCACCGACGCTGCAGGCCAGCGCCTCGACCACTTCCTCGCTGCAGCTCTCGAAGGCGTCAGTCGTTCGCGCGTGCAGCTTCTGCTCGAGCAGGGCGACGTCCTCGTCAACGACGCGCATGCCAAGGCATCGCTCAAGCTGCGTGGCGGAGAACGCATCCAGGTTACCGGCGAACCGCACCCCGCGCCGCTCAAGGCCATCGCGGAAGACATTCCCCTCGATGTCGTTTTTGAAGATGCCGACCTCGCC
>DATMUN010000390.1:0-4285 GCA_035563895.1 Occallatibacter sp.
GCCTCGCCTGCCGCCGCGCAGAAGACCGCAGCCGACAAGCCCGTGAGCGTGCGTGACCGGCGCCAGGCGGCGAAGCTGTATCTGGCCGCGAGCAGGCAGTTCGAGCAGGGCGCGTTTGAAGAGGCGATGCAGAGCTACCAGCGCGCGGCAGAGCTGGTCCCGGACAACCACGACTATGCGTTGGCCGCCGAGGTGGCGCGCAGCCATGCTGTTACATCGCTCGTGCAGGAGGCGGCGAAGGCCCGGAACAAGGGCGATGCCGCGGCGGCGCGCGCCGCTCTGGAGCGGGCTCGCTCACTGGACCCGAAGAATCCGCAGGTGACGCAGCACGTCAACGAGCTGGCGGACGATGTGGTGCAGGCGCAGACCGCGCCGCTTTATGCCGGCACTGGCGATCGTCTGGGCGAGGCGCCTCGGCTCACGCCGAAGCCTGGGACGCAAAGCTTCCACCTGAAGGTGGATGCACGCACCTTGCTGCAGCGCGTGTACCAGGACTACGGTATCCGCGCCGTAATGGACCAGAGTGTGCAGGCCAAACAGCTGCGGTTCGACATTGACGACGCCGGGTTTGTGCAGGCCACCAGCGCGGCAAACATGCTGGCCGGAACCTTTGCCGAACCCCTGGATGCGCACACGGTGGTTGTAGCGCTGAACAACCGGCAAAACATCCTCCAATATCAGCATCTGGAGACGGAGACGCTGACGCTGGCGGGGCTGAAGACCGAAGAACTGACCGAGATCAGCAACATCGCGAAGAACGTCTTCGGCATGACGCAGGCTTCCGTCTCCGAGACCCAGGGCACGATCACGCTGAAGGGTGCGCCCTCAACGCTGGATGCCTTTAACCAAACCATGAGCGGGTTGATGGACGGGCGCAGCCAGGTGCTGCTCGACGTGCAGATCATACAGCTGGCTCGAACGCACGACCGCAACACGGGTGCAGTGCTCCCTCAACAGGTCTCTGCATTCAACGTGTACAGCGAGGAGCAGTCGATCCTGAATGCGAATCAGACTCTGGTGGAGGAGATTATTTCGTCGGGGCTCGCTTCTGCCGACGATCCGCTGGCGATTCTGGGAATCCTGATTGCCGAGGGTGCGGTTTCAGGCTCGCTCTTTCAATACGGAATTGCAACGATTGGGTACGGGCTGACGTGGACCGGGATTGCGCCGGGGCAGGGTACGTTTCAACTTGCGTTGAATTCGAGCGCAACCAAGGCGCTGGACAATGTGCGCGTACGGCTGAGCGATGGGCAGGAGACGACACTGCGCAATGGAATGCGCTACCCCATCCTCACCGGCACGTACTCGTCGGGCGTGTCGAGCAGCATCTCCGGTCTCACGTCGGCAGGTACATCGAGCGCGCTTGCTTCCCTGCTCTCGTCCCTCAGCTCCTCTTCAAGCTCAACGATTCCGCAGATGCAGTATCAGGACATCGGGCTCACGCTGAAGGCAACTCCCAAAGTGATGCGCAACGGAGATGTGGCGCTCACGATGGACATGAAACTCACGGCGCTTTCGGGTAGCTCGAATGACGGAATTCCGATCCAGAACAGCCGCGGCTACTCTGGCGTGATTACGCTGAAGGCTGGATACGGCGCCCTGCTGATGAGTGAGATATCAGAACAGGAAAGCCTCTCGCTTAGCGGAATTCCGGGTTTGAGCGAGATTCCCGGGCTGAATAATACCACCGGCAAGGACACTGCAAAGGACTATGCCACGATGATCATCGCCGTTACGCCGCACGTAATCAACGGTCCGAGATCTGCCGGGCGCACGCCGATGATGCGGATCGAGCGCACGGCATTGCCACAATCGCAGTGACCTCAGCTGCAAACACGAATGCCGTCGGATGACTCCGGCGGCATTCGTGTTTGCGATGTGAATCTGCGTTGGCTAGTTGGCGGCGGCGCCGTCCAGCTGGGCCTGGTACGCGATGATCTTCTTGAGCGACTCGTACGGCAGACCGCCGATCGGCACGGGGCGGCCGTTGATGAGCAGCGTCGGAACCTGATTGAGGTTGAGGTGCTGGGCGAGCTTGACTGAAGCATCGACCTGCGCCTTGATCTCTGGCGTAGCTGCACAGGCGGAGACCTTGGCCGGATCGAGCCCAGCCTTGGTGACAGCGCTGTTCAGCGTAAGCGTCACGCCGTCGGCACTGGACAAGCCATCCTGGCTGTCGAACACGGCGCCTGCATAGCTGAAGAAGGCTGCGCTGCCGCCAAGCTTGGCGACGCATGCGCCGTAAGAGGCAGCGGTCAGAGACGCAGGATGGATCTTCTCCAGAGGATAGTTCTGGAAGACAATACGCGCTTTGGGGAAGTCGGTTGCGATCTTCTCCATGGTGGCCTGCGCTTCCTTGCAATGCGGGCACTGGAAGTCAGCGAACTCAACCAGCTCGAGGTCCTTGGACGCATTGCCGTGATACGGGCCGTCGGCCTTCTGCTGCAGCTCGGCGCGGGCATCGGCGTATGGACGCTCGCCGAAAGGAATGATGTCATCGGCAGCGAGGATGTGCTTGCCGTCAGGCAGGGTGTAGAACTGCGCGGCCTGTAACTTCTGATCGCCGGACTTCTCGCCGACGAGAATCACAACCTTGCTGATGCCGTCGACCGGGGTCTTGAGAATGGCCTGAACCTGCCACTTGCGCTCTGGATCGTAGCCCCAGCTGGCCTGCAAAAAGGCATTGACGGTCTCAACGGTGGGCGTGGCCGCCGTGAAGTTGGCTGGGTCGGGTTTAGGAAAGGCCAGCGCGGTAGGCGCGGGAGCGGACGGCGCGGCGGGCACATCCTGCTGTGCGCGCGCCTCTAGGACGATGAAAGAAGCGGCAACCAGAGCGAGGGCGCCGGCAAGACGAGCGGAACGACGAATCAAGCTGAGTCTCCTGTAAGGGCGGGTTAAACCCCGCACTTAGCTTATACCTGAACCTTGACAGCAATGGGAAATCTGCGGCCCATGCCAAACGATTTAGCTGTGACTTTGAGAACGGGCGCGGCCTGCTGGCGCTTGTACTCCGAGCGCTCGATAAGGCGCACTACCTGTTGGACGAGCGTGAGCGGAAAACCGTGCAGCTCAACGATGCGCTCGGGCGTCTCGTAGCGCTCGACGTAGGCCTCGACGATGGGATCGAGCACATCGTATGGCGGCAGCGAATCGGTGTCCTTCTGGTCGGGCCGCAGCTCGGCCGATGGGGGCTTGTCGAGGATGGCGTAAGGGATAACCTCTCGCTCGCGATTGAGCCAGCGGCAGACGGAGTAGACGCGGGTTTTGACCAGATCGCCGATGACGGCCAGCGCACCGACCATATCGCCGTAGAGCGTGCAGTAGCCCACGGCCATCTCGGACTTGTTGCCCGTGGTGAGGACGAGTGCGTTGAACTTGTTCGAGAGGGCCATCAGCAGGCCGCCACGAATGCGCGACTGGATGTTCTCTTCCGTGGTGTCGGCCTTGAGGCCGGTGAACAGCGGCTCGAGCGCGCGCGTGTAAGACGAGAACAGATCGCTGATGGGCACCACTTCGAAGCGCATGCCCAGATTGGCCGCGAGGCGCCGTGAGTCGTCGATGGAGCCCTGCGACGAGTACGGGCTGGGCATGCCGATGCCGAGGACGTTCTCCGCGCCCAGCGCCTCAACGGCAACTGCAGCGACCAGAGCGGAGTCGATGCCGCCGGAGAGGCCGACGACGGCCTTCTTGAAGCCGCACTTGCGGATGTAGTCGCGTGTGCCGAGAACGAGCGCCTGGAAGGCTGCCTCGTTATCGTCGTCGGCGGGCTCGGGGACAGGCGCAGCGTCGAATGGATCGAGCAGGACAAGATCTTCGCTGAATGACGCTGCCTGGGCAATGAGCTCGCCGCGCGCATTCACCGCGAAGGAGGAGCCATCGAAGATGAGGCTGTCGTTGCCGCCGACCTGATTGCAGATGAGCACGGGGACGCCGTCGCGGCTGGCGATGGCGGAGAGCATCTCGCGCCGGACTGCGCGCTTGCCGTGCCAGAAGGGCGAGGACGAAAGATTCACGTGCAGCGCGGGGCGCTGGCTCATCAGCTCTTCGAGCGGATCGATGGGATAGAGGCGGCGCGGCCAGAAGTTCTTGTCGTTCCAGGCGTCTTCGCAGATGGAGATGGCGAGGCGCACGCCGTCGAGTTCCACGACCTGCTGCGTAATGGCGGGCAGGAAGTAGCGCTGTTCGTCGAATACGTCATAGAACGGCAGCAGGCGCTTGTGCTGCTCGAGGATCACACTGCCGCGATCGATGAGCACGGCTGCGTTGATGGCCGGCTTGCCCGCCT
>DATMUN010000391.1:0-6208 GCA_035563895.1 Occallatibacter sp.
TGACACGCCACAACAGTTTGACGCTTGGGTCGCCAGCCAGAAGAAGACCGCTGCGCAGGACCCCGCCGCCGCTGAAGGCCGCGCCGTCTTCGAGGGCAACGCCTGCGCCAACTGCCACACCATCTCCGGCACCTCCGCCCACGGCGTCTTCGGTCCTGACCTCTCGCACCTCGCCACCCGCGACACCATCGCCTCCGGCTCCGTGCCCAACACCCCGCAGAATCTGCGCGCATTCATCGGCGACCCGGCGCATATGAAGCCCGGCGCCCTGATGCCCGCCATGCACCTGAATCAACACGATCTCGACGCCGTCACCAAGTACCTGACCACGCTGCGCTAGGCGCGGCACCACTGAGGAAACCATGTCCACTTCCACACGGGTCACCGGACACATCGAAAGCCCCGCCGCCCATCGCGGCGCGCTCGCCGTTCTCACCGAATGGCTCACCACGGTCGACCACAAGAAGATCGGCCTGATGTACATCGGCTCGGCCCTTGTCTTTCTGCTTGTCGCCGGATTTGAAGCGCTGCTCATACGCCTGCAGCTCATGCTGCCCAACGCGCATTACATCGAGCCCGAGACCTTCAACCGCCTCTTTACCATGCACGGCACCACCATGGTCTTCTTCGTCGGCATGCCTGTGCTCTTCGGCTTCGGCAACTACCTCGTGCCGCTCATGATCGGCGCGCGCGACATGGCCTTCCCGCGCTTGAACGCCTTCAGCTTCTGGGTCTCCTTCTTCGGCGGACTGCTGCTCTACTTCTCTTACTTCGCAGGCTCCGGCCTCTACGGCGCAGGCACCGCGCCAGATGTGGGCTGGTTCGCCTACGCGCCGCTCACCTCGCGCGTCTTCTCGCCCGGCCACTCCACCGACTACTGGACGCTCTCCATCTTCCTCTCCGGCATCGGCAGCATCGGCACCGCGCTCAACATCGTCGCCACCACGCTCTGCATGCGCTGCCCCGGCATGAAGCTCACCCGCATGCCGCTGCTCGTCTGGCTCTATCTCGTCGTCAGCGGACTGGTCTTCGTCACCATCTCGCCGCTCACAGCCGCGCAGATCATGCTCTGCCTCGACCGCTACCTCGGCGCGCACTTCTTTGACACCCAGGCCGGCGGCTCCGCCGTTCTCTGGATGCACTTCTTCTGGATCTTCGGCCACCCCGAGGTCTACGTACTCGTGCTGCCCGCCTTCGCCTTCGCCAACGAGATCATCCCCGTCTTCTCGCGCAAGGCCATCTTCGGATACCCCGCTATGGTCGCGGCCTCAGTCGGCATCGGCTTCATCAGTCTCTCCGTCTGGGCCCACCACATGTTCACCGTCGGCCTCGGCCCCGGCCCCAACGCCTTCTTCACCTTCGCCACCATGGTCATCGCCGTTCCCACCGGCATCAAGATCTTCAACTGGCTGGCCACACTCTGGGGAGGCAACATCCACTTCACCACGCCGATGATCTTCTCTCTCGGTTTCCTCTTCCAGTTCCTCATCGCCGGACTCACCGGCGTCATGCTCGCCGCCGCGCCCTTTGACTGGCAGCTCGGCAACTCCTACTTCGTTGTCGCCCACTTCCACTACGTGCTCGTCGGCGGCATCCTCTTCATGATCTTCGCGGCCTTCTACTACTGGTACCCCAAGATGACCGGCCGCATGCTCTCTGAGCGCCTCGGCAAGTGGCACTTCTGGCTCTTCGTCATCGGCTTCCACCTCACCTTCGACTTCATGCACATCCCCGGCCTGCTCGGCATGCCGCGCCGCATCTACACCTACGAGGCCGACCGCGGCTGGGAGATCTGGAACCTCATCGTCTCCTCCGGAGCCATCTTCCAGGCCGTCGCCACCCTGCTCTTCGCCTGGAACCTCATCCGCTCCTACTTCAAGGGCGAGATCGCCGGCCCCGATCCGTGGGATGCCTGGACCCTCGAGTGGACCACCAGCTCGCCGCCGCCCAGCTACAACTTCGCCGTCACGCCCACTGTCGAAAGCCGCCGTCCCCTCTGGGACCGCAAGCACCCCGAGGAGCCCGATGCGCTGTTTGAATAGTCCCGTTCATTTCGCCCGAGGAGTTCAACGATGACCACCGCTGCCGCCGCCGTCACGCACACGCCCGCCGAAGAGTGGAAACAGCCTTCGCGCGGACTCGTCGGCATGGCCTGCCTCATCGTCGCTGAGTCGGCCATCTTCATCATCTTCGTCGTCGCCTACATCTTCTACACCGGCAAGAGTCTCAGCGGCCCAACGCCGAAGATCCTCGAACTGCCCATCTTCTCGAGTATCTGCCTGCTTTCAAGCTCCATCACCGTGCACTTCGCCGTGCACGCGCTCCAGCACAGCAAGCTCAAGGCCACCGTCGCATGGCTCGCAGGAACGGTTCTGCTCGGCAGCATCTTCCTCGGTGCCACGGCGCAGGAGTGGTACAACCTCATCTACCACGAAGGCCTCACCATCCGCACCAATCTCTTCGGTACCACGTTCTACTCGTTGGTCGGACTCCACGCCTCACACGTCATCGCCGGTCTCATCATGCTCGGCCTCGCACTCGTCTTCGGCCTCTTCGGCAAGCTTCACCAGCACCATGCCGAGCGGCTTGAAGTGGTCTCCATCTACTGGCACTTCGTCGACGCCGTTTGGATCGTCGTCTTCACCGTCGTCTACGTGCTCGGCCGCTAAACTGGCATCGAGCCTTCTTTTTAGTTGAACGAGGATTCGCACATGGAACACCACAACCAGGACGGTCACGCGGGCGTCCACATGCCGTTGCCCACGGTGTGGCCCGTCGTACTGGCCCTCGGCGTCACGCTCATCATCGCCGGCATGCTCACGCACGTCGCCATCAGCCTCCTCGGCCTCATCCTCTCCGTCATCGCCGCCGTCGGCTGGTTCCGCAACGTGCTGCCCGAGGAAGCCGCTGAAATCGTAGAGGCCCACGAAGAGCCCGTGAACGTGATCAGCGCCCGCACCGCCATCCATCGCCTCCCCATCGCCGCCGGTCAGCGCAAAGTCATCCCGGTCGAGACCTTCCAGTTCACCACCGGCATCAAGGGCGGCATCGCCGGCGGCGCGGCCATGATCTTCCCCGCCACGCTCTTCTCGCTCCTCAAGCACCACTCGCTCTGGTACGCCATGAACCTGCTCGCCGCAGGCGGCTTCATCGACTGGGCCAACCAGCCGGACTCCTTCCTCGCGCAGTTCCACATCCAGGGCTTCCTCGCCGCACTCGCCATCCACGCCGTCACCTCGCTGCTCGTCGGATCGCTCTACGGCGCCCTGCTGCCCATGTTCCCCCGCTGGCCCATCTTCACCGCGGGCTTCCTCGCTCCGCTGCTCTGGACCGGTCTCATCGCTTCGGCTCTCAACGTGATCAGCCCCATCCTCAATCAGCGCATCGACTGGTTCTGGTTCGTCGCCTCGCAGATCGCCTTCGGCCTCGTCGCCGGATTCGTCGTCAACCTGCAGGCCAAGGTACGCACGCCGCAGTTTCGTGCATTGCCCTTTGCCGTGCGCGCCGGTGTCCACGCCAACCTCGACCTCGAAGGAAAGGACGGCCAGGACTGATGCGTCTCGTCTCCCGCACCCTCGCCGCTCTTGCCGCAGCAGCCGCGCTCGCCGCCCTCACAGGCTGTGAGAACGCGCCCGGCTATCCGCGCACCGTCGAGCAGCGCCCTGAGCAGCAACTCGACTTCGCCGCCCTCTACGGCCAGAACTGCGCTGGCTGCCACGGCCCCGACGGCCGCGGCGGCGCAGCCATCGCGCTCAACAGCTCCACCTATCTCGCCTTCGCCGGCCGCGACCACATCCGCACCGTCGCAGCCTCAGGCATCAAAGGCTCGCTCATGCCCGCCTTCGCCCGCAGCTCCGGCGGCATGCTCACCGACCAGCAGGTCAACGCCATCGTCGACGGCATGTTCCGCGAGTGGTCGCAGCCCTCCACCGCCTCCGCAGCCGAACTGCCGCAGTGGGCTGTCGCCCCCGGCAGCGCCGCCTCCGGAGCCGATGTCTACAAGACCGCCTGCGCCCGCTGCCACGGCGTCACCGGCAACGGCACGCCCTCCAGCGGCCACTCCATCGTCGACACCGCCTACCTCGGCCTCGTCGACGACCAGAGCCTCCGTACCATCGTCGCCGCAGCCCACCCCGAGCGCTCCACGCCCGACTGGCGCGGCTACACGTCCCAACCGCTCTCCAGCCAGCAGATCGACGACCTCGTCGCCTGGCTCGCCTCGCATCGTTCCCACGCCCCCGCTCCGGCCGCCGCTGCCCCTGTCGCCGTCGTGAGCCCCATCGCCCGTAAGGAGAAGCCATGACCACGCCCCACGAGCCCACCGGCGCTCCCGTCTCAGTCGAGCCCAAGGGCTCCGCGCCCGATCCCTCGCGCCGCGCCTTCCTCTTCAAGCTCTCCGTCGCCCTCAATGGTGTCGTCGGAGCCGTGCTCGCCGTCCCCGTCATCGGCTACCTGCTCGGCCCCGCCCTCAAGCGCGACGACCAGTACAAGAGCTGGGTTCCCCTCGGCGGCGTCAATGACTTCCCCGAAGGCGAAACCCGTCTCGTCGACTTCGTCAACCCCGTCAAGACCTCCTCCGACGGCATGACCGCCAAGGTCTCCGCCTGGGTCCGCCGCATCCAGGGCGACAAGTTCCAGGTCTTCGCCATCAACTGCGCCCACCTCGGCTGCCCCGTCCGCTGGTTCCCGCAGTCGCGCCTCTTCATGTGCCCCTGCCACGGCGGCGCGTACTACGAGGACGGCTCTCGCGCTTCCGGCCCGCCTGAGCGCGGCCTCTTCGAGTACCAGTACGAGGTGCAGAACGGCAAGCTTCTCATCCACGCCGGCCAGATGCCCACGCTCTCCAACGAAGCCTGCGACAAGAAGCCCAGGCCGCTCACCCAGATCGAGCCCGCTGCCGCAGCTGACGAGAGGACCGAAGCATGAGCCTCATCAAAGCAGCCACCGGCCTCTACAACTGGATCGAACGACGCCTCGGCATCGGCGGCCCGTCCATCGACGCCGCCACGCACCCCATCCCGCGCTCCAGCGCCAGCTGGATGTACGTCTTCGGCTCCGCCGCCACCGTCCTGCTCGTCCTCCAGGTCGTCACCGGCATCCTGCTCGCGCTCACTTACACGCCCTCTGCGGGCGACGCCTGGCAGAGCCTGCAGCTTCTCAATCACGAAGTCCCCCTCGGCTGGCTCCTGCGCGCCATCCACGGCTGGGGGTCGGACTTCATGATCGCCATCGTGCTCATCCACATGGTCCAGGTCTTCATGTTCGGCGCCTACAAGTACCCGCGCGAGCTCACCTGGATCCTCGGCGTCTTCCTGCTCCTCATGACCCTCGGCATGGCCTTCACCGGCCAGGTCCTCCGCTTCGATCAGGACGCCTACTGGGGCCTCGGCATCGGCGCTTCCATCACCAGCCGCATGCCCTTCATCGGCGGCCCCATGGTCCACGTCCTTCTTGGCGGACCCATCATCGCTGCGCAAACCCTCTCGCGCTTCTTCGCGCTTCACGTCTTCGTCATTCCCGGCCTGCTCATCGCCTTCGCCGGACTCCACATCCTCATGGTCCTCCGCCTCGGCGTCAACGAGTGGCCCATGCCCGGCCGCCTCGTCTCCAAGGCCACCTACGACGCCGAATACGCCGAGCTGACCCACAAGGACGGCGTGCCCTTCCTTCCCGACGCCGCATGGAAAGACGCCGTCTTCAGCGCCTTCATCCTGCTCGCCGTGCTTGCCTGCGCCCTCGTCTTCGGCCCCTTCGGCCCCGGCGGCCAGCCCGACCCCACTATCATCGAGACCGCGCCGCGCCCCGACTTCGCCTTCCTCTGGCTCTACGCCGTACTGGCCTACCTGCCGCCCGAGCTCGAAACCCCCTTCCTCTTCACCGCCCCGGTCCTCGCCATTGGAGCCATGCTGGCCCTGCCGCTCATCGCCCCAACCGGCGAAAAGCACTGGTCCCGCCGCCCCATCGCCGTCCTCATGGTCACCGTCATCGCCGTGGCTCTCGGCACCTTCACCAAGCTCGGCACCTACACCCCGTGGAGCCCGATCATGTCCGCATGGTCCGCCCAGGCCACCCCGGCGCAGTACCTCAACGGCCGCTCTCCGCTGGAGCGCCAGGGCGCCATCGTCCTGCAAAACAAGCAGTGCCGCAACTGCCACGCCCTCGGCGGCGTCGGCGGCCAGCGCGGCCCGGCGCTCGACTCCATCGCCAC
>DATMUN010000392.1:0-2487 GCA_035563895.1 Occallatibacter sp.
CCCCAGCCAGTCCCAGCCCATCCGCATCGAGCTCCCCAGCGGCTCCTATGTCCCCCGCTTCCACTTCGGGCCCGACCCACAGCCCGCAGACGTCAGCGCTGCCCCCGCCGCACCCGCCGCCCCTCAAGTCACGGCGCCCGAGCCCCCGCACGCGCTCCCTCCCGCAGAGCCGGTTCCAGCCGCTGCCTCAAGCCCACGCCGCCGCCCAACCCTCCGCATCGCCCTCGCCGCAGCCGTCGTCTTGCTCGCCGCCGCCAGCTACTTCGCCTACACCCGCTGGCAACAGGACCGCACCGCCCGCCAGGGCATCCGCTCCATCGCCATCCTGCCTCTCGAGAACCTCTCCGGCGATCCCGCGCAGGACTACTTCGCCGACGGCATGACCGAGGAGCTCATCAACGACCTCGGCCAGGTCTCCACCGTCCGCGTCACCTCGCTCACCTCGTCCATGAGCTACAAGGGCACCAAAAAGAAGCTGCCCGAGATCGCCCACGAGCTCTCCGTCGAAGGTGTCGTCGAGGGCGGCGTCGTCCGCGACGGCAACGAGGTCCGCATCAGCGCCCAGCTCATCGACGCCATCTCCGACCGCCCCATCTGGGCCAAGACCTACGTCCGCGATCTCAAGAGCGCCGTCGCCTGGCAGGGAGAAGTCGCCCAGGCCATCGCCGAAGAGATCCGCACCAAGATCACCCCGCAGGAGCAGGCCCGCCTCACCCGCAACCGCTCCGTCGACCCCGCCGCGCAGGACCTCTACCTCCACGGCATCCTCCTGCGCAGCTCCGGCGCATGTCCCAGCGCCGTCACCTTCTTCAACAAGGCCATCGCCCTCGACGCCCGCTACGCCGAGGCGCACTCCGCCCTCGCCTCCTGCTACGGCATGATGGGCGAAACCGGCTACATGAACTATCAGGAAGCCTTCTCCCATCAGAAGGCCGAAGCGCTCAAGGCCATCGAGCTCGACGACTCCCTATCCGAGGCCCACGCCGAACTCGCCAACACCGCCATGACCCTCGACTGGGACTGGCCCACCGCCGAGCTCCAGTTCCGACGCGCCCTCGCGCTCAATCCCAGCTCCGCCACCAGCCACCAGAAGTACGCCTTCTACCTCGTCCGCACCGGCCACCCGCACGAGGCCATGGCCGAGGTCGAGCGCGGCATCGAGCTCGACCCCGTCTCCGGCAGCACCTTCCACACCGAGGGCTTCGTCTACTACTTCGCCCGCAACTACGATCAGGCGCTCGAGGTCTCCCGCACCGTCCGCGGCCTCAAGATCAATCTCCTCGACTGGAACTTCCTCACCGGAGCCATCTACGCCGAAAAGGGCATGTACCGCGAGTCCATCGCCGCCTTCCTCACCACCGGAACCGGCCCCTACACCCTCGGCCATCTCGGCAACGCCTACGCCCGCGCCGGACAAACCGATGCCGCGCGCAAACTCATCGCCCGCCTCGAGCAGGACGTCCGCTCCCGGGGCATCGGCCGCTATGAGATTGCATTGATCTACACCGGCCTCGGCGACAAGACTCAGGCCTTCGAGTGGCTGGAGGACGCCTACCGCGCCCACGACGTAGGCCTCGTCTATCTAAAGGTCGACCCCTGCCTCGACCCGCTCCGCTCCGACCCGCGCTTTCAGGACCTTCTCCACCGCGTAGGCCTCTCCTGATCCGTGCAGCAAAGCGCCACATAGATCCGCGCCCTAAGGCGCCTCCACCAACCGCCCGTAATGGTTCCCTTGGCTGTTCGCCGCCTGCTCGTCCTTGCGCAGCTCAGTCAATCTCTGCACCAGCTCCTTCAGCTCATCTTTCGATCCCGTCTTCCGCAGCGCCAGAATCAGCGTGTAAAGCGCCTGCTGGTCCTTGGGCGCAAGCGCAAGCGCCGTCCTGCTCGCTTTCACCGCATCGGCCATTCGCTCGTTCTGCAGATACAGTGATGCCAGCAGCTCCCACGCCTGAACCAGCTGCGGATCGAGCCGCGTCGCCTTCTCCGCCGTGCCAATCGCCTCCACAAGCGAGCTCGCCGCGCCAGCCCTGTCCTTGGCCTCCGGAGGCGACCACGACAGCGCCTCCGCCAGCAGGTAATACCCCAGCGCATCCTTCGGATGATCCTTCACCTGCCTGCGGAAGTTCTCCAACGCCGCCTCATGATTCTGATGCTGCGACTGCGCAACCCCCTCCGCCGTCGCCGACATTGCATTCTCCGGGTCAAGCTGACGCGCGCGTTCGAAGTCATCCATCGCCTTTTCGTAGCTTCCGTTCTGCCCATACAGAACTCCGCGCGCCATGTAGAGAGCCGCCGCGTTCGGAATCCGCGTCAGTCCTCGCGAAACAATGTCCACACCCACGTCGAACGAACTATGCGCAAACGCCAGCGTCGCAAAGTCCACATAATTGTCCACTTCGTCCGGATTCACCATGATCGCCGTGCGCAGCAGCTCAACCGCCTGCGGCGTCTCATGATTCTGTTCGCGTATCGCCGCCGCCAGCCGCA
>DATMUN010000393.1:0-5198 GCA_035563895.1 Occallatibacter sp.
GGTCGAGCTTCCGGCATTATGCGACAGGCGTCGAGGGCACAGTTGAGATTGAATCAGAGTGGACGGCGCGAAAACGGGAACAGATGGGACTTCGGCCCAAGGTTCGTACCGGACCCATTATCCAATTCCCGCCCTAACAAGTTAGGACGGGGCACCCCAGTTCAGGTAATCCGTGCCCATTTGGTTCATTTGCTATGAAGGACAGCAACCAATCCTGTAACGGCACCCACCAATCCTATGAGAGCCGTCAAGGCGGGAATAATCACGATCTTCCACCACCATGCCTTGACTTCACGCCTTCGCACTTTCTCTTCGTCAACTGCACGACGCACCTTGAGCGACCCTGTTGGGCTTAAGAAGGGTAAGCCGAAGGCGCCATCTAAACCCATCCAAGAGTCGGTATCGGTCACCATCGGAAATCCGATATCTAATTCTCTTGCCTCGGACAAGAGTCCAACGGACTTTGAACGCTCGCGGAGCCCTGCAAGTTCGCGAAATCTAGACATCATTTCGTCGTTGGTTAGTTTTAGCTTCGCGTCATCTCCAGCACATTCCTCCTTCCGACGATGCCACTCGGCATCCAATTGCGCTAACTCCTCTTTGAAATCATTTTTTGAAAGGTATAACTTTCTCATCTGGCTCATCGCTGGAATCCTAACAGAACGTAGACTTGGCACATTTGTTGGTCGGATGTGGTGGACAAGCGTGGGTCACTCCTGTCCGCTTGCGACGGAAGTGATTCTGTGAACTCATTTGGCAGACGACTCAACCTAAGAACCAGGGGTGCCCCGTCCTAACTTGTTAGGGCGGGAAAGCAAGCCCCTCACCCCGCCGCCAACCAACTGACGACTGATTACTGACAACTGACCACTGTGTTGCAGATCATTTCCCCCGCAAAGCGCACAATAACCTCAAGCGCACCTCACGCCCACTCCGGACGCAGCCGCTCCTAAGCGCCACCGGCAGCAACACCTTCTCCCCGCACCGAGGGACGAAAAGGGCCTGTGCAAATGTGAAAGTGTGCAACTGTGCAAACTGTTCCGCTAACTCAAGCACCATGAGCGGCTTGGTTTACAGCCTCACGCCGATCGTTCCTCAAACCTGCACAGTTTCACAGGAAAAGGCGCCGATTTCGCACTGTTTTGTGGCTCTTTAGAGCCGCTTTAGCCGCTCGCAGGCGTCGTCCAACTCGTCATCCCGCTTGGCAAAGCAGAACCGCAGCAGGTCCTCGCCGCGTCCCGGCCGAAAGAACGCCGACCCAGCCACAGCCGCAACGCCCGTCGCCGCCAGCAGATGCCGCGCCTTCTCCGCCGCCGTCTTGCCCGGCACATGCCCAGCCCGCGCCAGCACGTAATACGCGCCAGCCGGAACGCTCGGCTCCATGCCCGCCGCCCGCAGCGCCGCCACAATCCGCTCGCGCTTGCTCTCGTGGTCCCGCGCCAGCCCGGCGTAAAAGTCGCCCGGCAACTGCTCCAGACCTGCCGCCACGCCATGCTGCAGCGCCGACGGCGCACACACATACGTCAGATCGTGGAAGTACGCCATCGCGCCCATCCACCGCGCATCCGCCGTCACGTAGCCCACGCGCCATCCCGTCACCGAGAACGTCTTCGAGAACCCAGACAGCACAATCGTTCGCTCGCGCATCCCCTCCAACGTCGCCGCGCAAACATGCTTCGCCCCGTCGTACACAAAGTACTCGTAGATCTCATCCGTGATCAGGAACAGATCGTGCGTGCGGCAAACCTCTGCCACAGCCTCCAACTCCTCGCGCGAGAAAACCTTGCCGCTCGGGTTCGCCGGCGTGTTCACAAGAATCGCCCGCGTCCTCGCGGTCACTGCACGCCGCAACTCGTCCAAATCGAGGGAGAAATCCGGCTCAGCCAGCGGCACCAGCACCGGATTTACGCGCAGCGTCTTCAGCGTGACCATGTGGTAGCCGTAGAACGGCTCAAACACGATCACCTCGTCGCCGGGATTCAGCAATGCCATCGCCGCCGCGTGCAGTCCGCCCGTCGCGCCAGAGGAAACCAGCACCTCGCTCTCCGTGTCGTACGTGAGGCCGTAATCGCGCTGCTGTTTGGCCGCAATCGCCACCCGCAGCCGGTCGATCCCGTCCAGCCGCGTATAGATGTTGTGCCCCGCGCGGATCGCCGCCTGCGCCTCAGCCTCCACCACATCCGGCACCGGCGTGTCGCAGATACCCTGCGCCAGATTGATGCCGCCCATGCGGTCGCACTCCACGCTCATGGCGCGAATCTCCGACTGCAGCGCGCCAGGCGCAAGTTCACTCAGACGAAGACGGGACGACGCTGCAGCAGCAGAAGCTTGGCTCATGATCTCTCGCAAGGGAGCGGGGAAACTGGCTCTTGCTTCAATCTTACAGGGCGCGCAGTTCTGCAGCCCGCGCAGCCCGCAGCGTAAAATTCAACTTGTATGCATGAGCTTTCGCTGGCGTCGAGCATCGTGGACGCAGTCACGGAGTCGCTCGCGCCTTATCCCGGCGCACGCGTCAAAGAGGTTCGCCTGCGCGTCGGCGCGCTGGCCGCGGTCGAGGAGGAGTCGCTGCAGTTCTGCTTCGGTATTGCGACCGAGAACACGCCGCTCGCCGGGGCAGCTCTCGTCATAGCCATTGTGCCCGTCGGCGGCCACTGTCCCGCCTGCGCCAAAGACGTGGAGATCGCCAGCCTGCGCAGCTTCCGCTGCCCGGTCTGCGGCGGCCCGGTTGAGAACACCAGCCGAGGCCGCGAACTTGAGATTGACTCGATCGAGATTGAAGACAAAGAGGAGACGGTGCAGTCATGACCACGCGCATTGTTGAGCTGCGGCAAGGGGTTCTCAAAAAGAATGACGAGTTGGCGCGTAAGCTGCGTGAGCGCTTCAACGCTGCTGGCGTCCTGGTGCTCAACCTCGTCTCCAGCCCCGGCACCGGCAAGACCGCGTTCCTGGAGCGCACCTTGCGCGAGCTGCACCAGAGCGGTGCGCGCGTGGCCGCGCTCGTCGGTGACCTCGAAACCGACAATGACGCACGCCGCCTGGCAGCAAGTGGAGCGCCCGTGCGCCAGATCAACACGCATGGCATCTGCCACCTCGACGCCGAAATGATCGACAAGCACCTCGACGGCTGGAACCTCGCCGACCTCGACTATCTCTTCATCGAGAACGTGGGCAATCTCGTCTGCCCGTCGAGCTATGACCTGGGCGAGCGCATCCGCGTGGCCTTGCTCAGCGTGACCGAGGGCGAAGACAAGCCGCTGAAGTACCCCACGCTGTTCAACTCCGCCGACGCCGCCATCATCACCAAGATCGACATCGCCGAAGCCGTAGGCTTCGACCGCGCCGCCGCACTCCAGAGCATCGACCAAATCCGCCCCGGCATCCGCGTCTTCGAGACCAGCGCCCGGTCCGGCGCAGGCATGGACACTTGGTTCGCCTACCTCAAAGCGCAGCGCTAAAAAGGTAGACAGACACGTCCGTGTAGTTTCAGGATGGAGCCTCGGAGGAAATCCGTGCGCACGACCAAGCCATCTACGAAAGCCGGTGCCGACGGCTCTGCCGCCGTTGAGGCCTACCTTGCCCGCGTGCCGGAGCCAGCCCGCGCCACGCTCGGCAAGATCCGTACGTCCATTCGTGCCGCAGCACCCGAAGACGCAGCAGAATGCATCAGCTACGGCATGCCCGCTTTCCGCTACAAAGGCGCGCTAGTCGGCTACGCGGCATTCAAGAACCACTGCAGCTTCTTTCCCATGCAGGCCTCGCTCATCGACCAGATGAAGGATGAGCTCGCAGCCTACCGCACTGCCAAGGGCACGCTACAGTTCGCACTCGACAAGCCGTTGCCCGCAGCGCTGGTAAAGAAAATGGTCAAGGCGCGGGTCGCCGAGAACGAAGCCAGAGCCGCCAAATAAGGATGCGGTCGTGGTGATTTAAATCACACCCGCCCCGTGCTCTTGGCGGTATAAGAGAAGATGCCATGTGTTTAGCGATTCCCGGACGGGTAGATGAGATTGCGGAGGAAAACGGCCTGAAGGTGGGCCGTGTGAACTTCGGCGGCGTGGTCAAGCGCGTGTGCCTGGACTACGTGCCGGACATCGAGATCGGCGACTACACCATTGTTCACGTTGGGTTTGCCATCTCGAAGATCGACGCCGAGAGCGCCGAGAAGACGCTCGAAGTCTTCCGGCAGATGGGCGTGCTGGAAGAAGAACTGGCAGACGAGGACGAGCAGTTTGCCCGCGCCGCACGCTCGCCACAGTCGAACTGCCCCGACGGAAGCTGCGCCATTGACCCAAAGACCAAGGTGAACTGAGCTGCGCTCTGTTTCGCCGGCGAGATCCCCGATGAAGTACCTAAGTGAATTCCGCAACGGCGAGATTGCACAGCGCATGGCGCGCGAGATCGCGCAGGTGGCCACGCGCTCGTGGAAGATCATGGAGGTCTGCGGCGGGCAGACGCACTCGATCATCAAGAACGGCATTGACCAGATGCTGCCCGCGGGCATCGAGATGGTCCACGGACCGGGCTGTCCGGTCTGCGTCACGCCGCTCGCGCTCATCGACAAAGCGCTGGCCATCGCTGAGCAGCCCGGCGTCATCTTTTGCAGCTTCGGAGACATGCTGCGCGTGCCGGGCACAGACGCCGACCTCTTCCAGATCAAGGGCCGTGGCGGAGATGTGCGCGTCGTCTACTCGCCGCTCGACGCAGTAGAACTGGCTGCAAAGAACCCCGACAAGCAGGTGGTCTTCTTCGGCGTGGGGTTTGAGACCACGGCTCCGGCAAACGCCATGAGCGTGCACGTAGCCAAGCGTCGTGGCATCAGGAATTACTCGCTGCTGGTTTCGCATGTGCTGGTGCCGCCCGCGATTGACGCCATCATGTCCGCGCCGGAAAACCAGGTGCAGGCCTTTCTGGCGGCGGGGCACGTGTGCAGCGTGATGGGCTTCTGGGAGTATCCGCCGCTGGCCGAGAAGTTCAGGATTCCCATCGTCGTCACCGGCTTTGAGCCGCTCGATCTTCTCGACGGAATCCGCCGCGCTGTCCTTCAGCTTGAGTTCGGGCGGCACGAGGTGGAGAATGCCTACGAGCGTGTAGTCACCTTCGAGGGCAACCGTGCCGCGCAAAAGCTGCTCAGCGAGGTCTTCGAGGTCACCGACCGCGCATGGCGCGGCATCGGCGTGATCCCCAAGAGCGGCTGGCGG
>DATMUN010000394.1:0-2031 GCA_035563895.1 Occallatibacter sp.
TCCGTCGGTGACGGCGTCATTCTCACCGCACAGTCCGCCGTAAGCCACGACATACCGCCGGGCAAAGTTATCTCCGGTTCACCCGGCTTCGACAACCGCATCTGGCTTCGCGCCGTCGCCCTCTTCCAGCGTCTGCCGGAACTCGCTCGGCGACTCGACCGCCTCGAGAAATCCGTAGCCGCGTCCAAGGATACTCAGTGATCCGCGCCAGTCTCCTCGCGCTTTTCACCCTCATCCTCGCTTTCGCAGGCTGCCGTTCTCCGCGCCTCGACGTGACCATCCAGAACCACACCGGCTCTGCCATCGACCTGCTCGAAGTCGACTACCCCAGCGCCAGCTTCGGCCTCGAGCATCTGGACCTCGGCGCCGCCTATCACTACCGCATCCAGACACGCGGCTCAGGACCGCTCCTCATGCATTTCACTGAGGCCGCAACTCACGCCCAGCGCCAGATCTCCGGCCCCACTCTGCAGCAGGGTCAATCCGGCGAACTGCACGTCGAGCTGCTTCCCGGCGGCAAGGCGAACTTCCAATAAAACTGCCCCTATCCCAGTCGACATAAATCCTTCAATCCCCTAGAGCTTTCGGCGATTTCTCCGATAAGCACACTGGGAGAGTACGAAAGATGGACAGTCGCAGAAAGCGCACACCCCGGCGGACCGGCTTTCTGCGTTCTCACGGCCTGTTCCTCAGCAGCCTGCTGCTCTTCTCCGTGGTCTTCACTTCCGTCTGCTACGTCTGGCGTTTCGAGCGCATCGAACCCAACACAAACCTCATCTGGCTCGCCAATGGAGCTCTTCTCGCTACACTCCTACTCGCACCACGTTGGCGTTGGCCCGTGTATGTAGCCGTCGGCTTCGCCGCTCTCGTCTTTGGCACCTTCCTCGTCGGAGGCTCATGGCAAATGAACCTCCTCTATAACATCCTCGACATAGGTGAAGCTCTAGGCGCCGCCTGGTTCCTCCGTCCGCGCTCGACTGTACTTCCCGCATTCACAAATCACCGCTACCTGCTTCGCTTCGTCGCCATCGCTGTCTTCCTCTCGCCGCTTCTGATGGGAGGTATCTTCTCCATAGTCGTTCAGTTCTGGCTCGGCAGGCGCTTCGATGTGAGTCTCCTGCATTGGCTTGCAGCCGATTCGCTCGGTGTCGCGGTCACGACTCCCTTGCTTGTGGCCCTCTATCGTGCAGACCTGCGCCTGCGGAAACGGCCTCATTGGGACAACGCCCTTATCCCTCTTTTGCTGCTGCTCGGTTACCTCTCCTTCTCCAAACCCGGCTTCCTCCTGCTCTTTCTCGTCTACCCTCTCCTCACGCTCATCGTGCTGCGGCTCGGCCAGGGCTGGGGAGCAGTCGCTCTTCTCATCCTGGCCGTCCAGGCCTCCTGGTTCACTCTCCACGACCTCGGGCCGCTCGTCTCCGCGCCGCAGCCATCATGGATTCCCGCACCGCCAAGCATCCTCCTGCAGGTTTTTCTTGCCGGTGGCATCTTCATCATCTACGCCGTCTCTTCCGTCATAGACACCCTGCGCACCATCGATAGCCATCTCAAGGAAACCATCTACCTGCACGAGCTGATTACCGAGAATCTGCGCGACGTCGTCATCCTCGCCGACTTCTCCGGCAGCCGCAGCTACGTCTCCCCCTCCGCCGCAAAATGGGGCGGATGGGAGCGCGAAGAACTCGCCCACCATCACAGCATGGACCTCGTTCATCCCGAGGACCGGGCCAGCGCCGTTGCCGTCGTCAACAACATCCGCAGCGGCGGCGAGGGCGCTCTGCTCGAGTGCCGCGTACGCCTCAAACGCGGCGACTACGTCTGGGTCGAAGCCAACATTCGTCCCGTGCGCGACCCCATCACCGGCATCCCCATCGGCGTGGTCAACATGGTGCGCGACATCGGCGAGCGCAAGCAGGCCGAGCGTCAACTGCGCGACGCCTACCGCACTCTCGAGGCTCTAGCCGTCACCGATTCCCTCACGCGCCTCGCCAACCGCCGTCAGTTCGATCGCCGCCTGCAGCAGGAGTGGCG
>DATMUN010000395.1:0-5411 GCA_035563895.1 Occallatibacter sp.
CCGCCGCCCAAAGCTCTTCCAGCTCCGCAGGCTTCAACTCCTCCAACGGCTTCGCTGAGGCCTCTTCCATCGCGCGAAACCGCTCGCGAAAACGTAGATTGCACCCGCGCAACGCCATCTCCGCGTCCACTCCTAGATGCCGCCCCAGGTTCACCACCGTAAACAGCAGATCGCCCAGCTCCGCTTCCACCGCAGCCTTTCGCGCCGGGTCGCCCGACGCAGCCTCCGCCTCCAGCTCCGCCGTCTCCTCGGCCACCTTCGGCAGCAGCTCCCGCCACGTCGGCCAGTCAAACCCTGCCTTCGCCGCCTTCGATCCCAGCTTCGACGCCTCGGCAAGTGCCGGCATCGCCCGCTGCACCCCGTCCAGCCTCGATGCTGGCTGAGCATCCGCCGCACGCAGTGCCTTTTCGGCAACCTTGATCTCGTCCCAGTTGCGCAATACCTTTGCGGCTGAACCCTCCACGTCCGCGTTCACGTCCGCCGCGTTCCCAGCCGCACGCGACGCCTCCTCTCCAAACACATGAGGATGTCGCCGTATCAGCTTCTTGTTTAACTCGTTAAGCACATCTGTGATGGTGAAGTGTCCGTCATTCGCCGCCATCTCGGCGTAGAACAGCACCTGCAGCAGCAGGTCGCCCAGTTCTTCCGCCAGATGCGGAAAGTCGCGCCGATCAATGGCGTCGAAGACCTCGTAGGCCTCTTCCAGCGTGTACTTGCGAATGGTGTCGAAGGTCTGTTCGCGATCCCACGGGCAGCCGCCAGGAGCGCGCAGCCGCGCCATAATCGCAGTCGACTCGGCAAACAGAGACGCAGCCCGCGCCGGATCGGTGGTCATTGCGGCTTCGCCTGCGGGAGTTGGGGACTGAGGACTGTCTGCGTTCTTAGCGGAGTCCATCTCCAACAGTGTAGCGCGCCAGCGCCAAGCACCATCCCGCACACCGCATCGTTACATCGATGCACCTGCACTTGATCTTGCAGAGTGTCCTACCCACGAAAAAGGGTGGGCCATTCTAGCCGCGCTTTTGCGGCTAGGGTGGGAAAGCACGCGCCTACCCCTACCAAGACATCGTCATGATCGGAGGGAGCAGGGCGGCCTTCAGGCCACTGAAACAATCCTCAGGAAGAGTCCGGGCTTTAGCCCCGGCACCATCCCGGCTCTTGCATAGAATTTCGCAGTTTTAGCGCACACTGTAGCCAGCATGTCTTCCGCGAACAATCTATCCCAGACGCTGCGCTCCACCCTCGCCCCGGGCCACCTGCATCTAAATTTCGCCCTGCAGAGCGCCGGGGTATACCCCCCTCCCCCCTCCCCTTTTCCACAGGTCCTGCACCATCTAATGTGCAATTACCCGCGCTTCGTAATTCAATGCAAACTTCACTGCAAAAAGTCGCGCGCCGCGCCGAGCCGTAGCGTCATGTAAGCACACTGGTAGACTCAATCCGCAGATGATCCGCATCGAGATCACAATCTTCGCCGCACTCGCCGGCCTCGCCTTCGGCAGCTTTCTCAACGTCTGCCTGAGCCGCTGGCCAGCAGGCGAAAGCGTAGTGAAACCGGGCTCGCACTGCCGCAACTGCGGGCGCTCGCTCGCCTGGTGGGAAAACATCCCGCTCCTGAGTTGGCTAGCCCTCCGCGGCCACTGCCGCACCTGTAAGAGCCCGATAAGCTGGCGCTATCCTCTAGTCGAACTCTGCATCGGCGCATTGTGGGCCTACGCCGCATGGACCGAAGCTTCAGCATTGCAGTATGCAGATTTCGCCACTGAAATTGCACGCCTTCTGAGCCAGTGCGTCTTGTTGTGGCTTCTCGTTGCTCTAGCCCTTCTCGATGCAGAGAACCTCTGGTTGCCTGACAAACTCACGTTTCCGGGAATTGCGGTTGGTTACATCGCAATGCTCGCTGTCGCCTCACTGCGCGCGCCAGCCGTTCTAGCGTTCTATGGTGCATCGCCTCTGAGGAACCGTATGCTTTTCGACCTCGCTTGGAAGCGCGCGATCTCGATCCTCGCCGCCGCGTTCCTCATCCTCGCCATCCGCTGGCTCTACTGGCTTATCCGCCGCCGCGAAGGCATCGGCCTTGGCGACGCCAAGCTCATGGCCATGCTCGCCGCATGGCTCGGCCTGCCCGGCGCGCTGCTCTCCTTCGCCATCGGCGTCATCCTCGGCTCAGTTGTCGGTGTGGTAGTTCTCGCACGCGGCCAGCGCGAAGGCGCGGAAACTCCCGCACTCGCCAAACTCCCGCTCGGCACCTTCCTCTGCATCGGCGGAATTGTCTCGAGTCTCTGGGGCCAGCCCCTCATCGCCGCCTACATGCGCTACGCTGGGCTTAACTAGGGCTGCGTCTGCGCAGGCACGCTCGTAGCCGACATAGCAGGCGCATTCGCCAGTTCCGGTGTCTTCAGCAGCCTTTTCGCTTCCTTGCCATGCTTCGAATCCGGATCGTACTCGACCAGCTTCTGGTAACTCGCCTTCGCCGCACTGAACTGCCCCAGATTCCTCTGCGCCTCACCTAATCCCCAAAACACATCGGGATTCTCCGGATCCAGCACCATCGCCGACTCAAACCGCGACAGCGCGCCCTTCCAGTTCTTCGTACTCAGGTAGTAGGCACCAACCTGCTCGTCCTCAGCGGCAGTCTCCTTGTGTGGCTGTGCCACCGCATCGTCGTCGCCGCCACGGCCACGCTTGCCCTTCTTCTCCGGCTCCGGCGGCGGTTGCAGCAACTGGTCAATCCCCGCGCTGCTCGAGCTCGATCCACCGCTCTCAGCAGGTGCACCGCTCGCATCATCCGGGCTCAACACCGGGTCCTTGTCCTGATCCGCCAACGCCACCTTGCCATAGTCCACCGCATCGCTCGCCGCAGGTGTCGAGTCCAAGTTCGTCGGAATCACCGGCGCAGCATCGCCCTCAGGAAAGGGATTGGACTCCTGCGCTGGCTTCGTTTGCGTCGCAGGCTGCTGTTGTTGCGTCTGCTGCGCACCTGCAGCCACGCACCACGCTCCCGCTGCCACCACAAACACCGCCATTGTCCGCTTCAAGCCCATCTCACTCCCAATCCACACACCGTCAATGTTAGGATGCGATGCATATCCCACTCAAGTTGACCCCACTTCATGGCCCTGATCATCCGCTCCTCCGCCATCCACGCCGCCGGCTGCTACACCACCGCATCCATCCGCAAAGGTACGCTCGTCGCCGAGTACACCGGCCCGCGTCTCACCAAGACCCAGGCCGACAAGCGCTACGAAAACCTGCCTATCACCTACCTCTTTGGACTCGGCTCCGGCCGCCGCGTCATCGACGGTCACTGCATGGCCATGTTCCTCAATCACAGTTGCGACCCCAACTGCGAGACCGAAGAGATCAAAGGCCGCGTCTGGATCAAAGCCATCAAGCCCATCGCCGCAGGCGAAGAGCTCACCTACGACTACTGTCTGTATGACGGCGGAGACGAGGAAAACGCCTGCAACTGCGCCAAAGTAAAATGCCGCGGCACCATGTACTCCCACGAGGAAGTCCGCCGCCGTAAGCGCGAAGCAACTAAGTCCGCAGCAAAGAAGAAGCCCTGAGGGCAACGGCTCATCCCGCACAGATTTCCACCCAGCAGCCCGCAAGCCCCGAACGTTACAATCCCCTTTAGGCCGTCCCCGGCCGAGGAGCGTGCAAGCCCATGGAATATCAGGTTCTGGCCCGGAAGTACCGTCCGCAACGTTTCGCCGACGTTGCCGGCCAGGATCACGTCACTCGCACGCTCATGAACGCGCTCGAGCAGAACCGTGTCGCCCACGGCTACATCTTCTCGGGCCACCGCGGCATCGGTAAGACGACCATCGCCCGAATCCTCGCCCAGGCCCTCAACTGCCGCACCGCCGTGGGCTCCACAGAGCGTCCAACGGCCGAGCCTTGCGGCGTCTGCGACTCCTGCGTCGAGGTCCGCTCTGGCTCCGCGGTCGACGTTATCGAGATCGACGCCGCCACCAATCGCGGCATCGACGAGATCCGCGAGCTGCGCGACGCTGCCCGCTACGCTCCAGCGCGCGACCGCTACAAGATCTACATCCTCGACGAAGCCCACCAGATCACCGAGGCCGCATTCAACGCGCTGCTCAAGACCCTCGAAGAGCCGCCGTCGCACGTCGTCTTCATGATGGCGACCACCGAGCCCGAAAACATCCCGCAGACCATCCGCTCGCGTTGCCAACACTTCAGCTTCCACGCCGTTCGCTTCGAAGACATCCTCACCCAGCTCAAGATGATCGCCGAGCAGGAGCAGGTCACAGCCGAAGAAGCCGCCCTCGCGCTTCTCGCCGAAGCCGGTGACGGCTCCATGCGCGACGCCCTCTCCATCATGGATCAGGCCATCGCCTCGGCACCCGTCGAAGGTGGCTGCCCTGTCCTCGCCGCCACGCAGATCCGCGACCTCATGGGCTCTGTTCCCAACGCCGTATTCGAGAAGATCCTCGAGGCCGTGGCCCAGGGCCAGAGCGCCGAACTCATGGAGCAGATCAACGTGCTGCTCAACGCCGGACACAGCCCCTCATCGCTCGCTCGCCAGCTCGTTCGCTACCTGCGCAACACCCTCATGGCCAAGATCGGCGGCGAACAGACCGAGCTACTCCAGATATCCTCCGACGAGCGCGCCCGCGCCGTGCGTACCGCTGTCCTCTACAGCGAAGAAGACCTCACGCGTAACCTGCAGATCATGCTCCGAACCTTCGACGAGCTGAACTATCGCCAGGAGCAACGCTTCCATCTCGAGCTCGGCCTGCTTAAACTCGTCCACGCCCAGCGCCTCCTCCCGCTCGAAGAGTTCCTGAGCACCGTCGCCGCAGGCGCGCCAGTACGTTCCGCGAGCCCCGCAGCGCTGGCACGCCAAGCGCCGTCATCCGGCTCACACCACTCCGCCACAGCACCACCGCCCAAGCCCGCAGCGCCTTCTGTCTCTCCCTTCGGCTCCGGCGGCAGTGGTTGGAGTCGCCCCAACGCGCCCATCCAGGCCGCAGCCACCGCACCAGACCTTGTCTCAGAAACCGCGCCCGTCATCGCCGCGCAGACAGCACCGCAACCTGTCACCGCGTCCAAGGTGATGCCGTTTCCAGTCGCACCTCCAGTCCTCGCGCCACAGCCCGTTGAACCCATCGCCGAGATCGTTCCCGAACCCGAGCCAGCGCCTGCACCAGCTCCCGCGGCTACTGCCTCCAGCGCCGATCCCATCGCCATTCAACGCACCGCCTGCCTGGCCCTCGCTGGCGCAGGTCACGACACAGCCTCGCAGCTGCTCAGCGGCGCTCTCTGGAAGCTCGACGGCGCAAATCTCCGCATTGAGGTCGCGGGCATGGGCAAGAAGATGCTCGCGCTCACCGTGAATGCCGCCGCCGAGAAGATCATCCGCCAGAAGATCCAGGAACTCG
>DATMUN010000396.1:0-5589 GCA_035563895.1 Occallatibacter sp.
CACAAAGCGCACATCGCTCAGCCCCTCCGTCAGCCGCTCACGGTAGGTCTCCTTCAGCGCGGAGCATGTCAGCACCCCGCTCACTCCACGGCCTTGCCAACCTTTCAACACATCGTGCAGCGCATCCAGCCACGGCCAACGGTCGTCATCATTCAGCGGAGTGCCTGCCGCCATCTTCGCCCTGTTCGCAGCCGAGTGATAATCGTCGCCCTCGGCCATCGCCCATCCACGCTGTGCAGCAACCATTGCCGCCACGGTCGACTTACCCGATCCGCTCACGCCCATCAGCACCAGCAGCATTGCGCTTAGCTCCCTGCCGCCTGCCGCATATCGTCCAGCACCTGGTCAGCAGTCCACTCGTTGCCGGGGTAGAACTTCGCCACCTTGCCATCGCGCCCAATCAGCGTTGTCGAAAGCGTGTGGTTGATGGTGCCGTCTGCCGCATCGCTGATGCCAACGTCGAAGTACTTCGCCATTTCAGTGATCGAACGCTTGTCGCCCACTGCAAAATCCCAGTGCTCGAATGCCTTCTTCGCGTCGCCGCCAATGTATCCCTCGCCGTAGAGCTTCAGCTTCTCCGGCGTGTCATTCGTAGCGTCGAAGCTGATGCTCATCAGATGCGTCTTCGCATACAGCTTCGAGTCCGCCGCCAGCTTCTTTTCGATATTGGCAAAGTTCCTCGTGATCAACGGGCAAAAGTTCGGCAGCGGACAGCGAGTATAGATGAACGTAACCAGCAATTCTTTCCCGTGAAACTGGCTCAGCCGCACAGTACGCCCATCCTGATTCCGCAAAGCGAAATCAGGCACCACATCGCCCGGTGCCGGAACGTGGTAAATCGACGTCGGCCTGTAGTCCGGCTTCGCCTGCCCCACAACGACGACGTGATCCAGCAAGACCGTGGCGTCGTCGCCTTGCGACACCAGCACATCAGCCGTGATTACATCACCCGGGTGCAGTTCGCTCATCACGCTCGGGTCCTTCAGCTTATACGGCATGGTCATCGCTTCCATGAAGCCAGGAATCGCATCATGATCCAGGGTCACTTCGCCGGTCTTCGGGCTAGCCGACACGACCTTGCCGCGGAGGTGGTACGTCTTGAACGAGCCGTTTGTTGATTGAGTGGAGGACTGTTGCCCCGGCCGGCATCCGGCCAGCGGCAGCCACGCCAGGAGGAGAAGAAAACACAGGCGTCGCATCATCCTCCAAGTGTACATCCCGTGCGTCCTCTGGCGGCCTCCCCGCGCCCCAGCGTATAACCCATCTATGGGGCTTTCCGCATGCACTCAGATCGACAGTTGGCTGCAGTCCGGAGGCCTCGTTCTCACAGTCAGCGACCGTGCTGCCCGCACCCTCATCCTGGCCTTCCATGAGCGTCGCCAGGCGGAAGGGCTTTCGGCTTGGCCCGCGCCTTGCATCCAGACGTTCGCTGCCTTCGCACGCTCCGCTTGGGAGACTCGCGCCACCGATGACCGCCTTCTCCTCAATCCCCAGCAGGAGCAATCCCTCTGGACCTCCATCCTCGCGCGCGAAGATGGCCTGCTCACGCTGCTTGAAGGCCCGCGGCAGCGTCTTGCCGCCCTGGCTGCCGACGCACACTCCCTGATCTGCTCCTACACCGCACGCTACCTGCAGCCTGCAGCGCGCGCCTCGTGGGACAACGATGCCGCTGCCTTCAGCCGCTGGCTCGCTGAGTTCGATGGCGAGTGCGAGCGCCTCCGTGCGCTGAGCTCGGCGCGCCTCCCGCTCGAACTTATCGATCTTCTTCAAGCTGATGCCGCTATACGCCCGCCGCTTCTGCTCGTCGGCTTTGATCGCTTGCTTCCAATCCAACGCGCCGTCTTTGATGCATGGGGCAACTGGCAAGAGCTCTCCCCACCCGCACCCGCGTCGGCGGTCCACTTCTACTCCGCTGCCGACGAAGCCGCCGAATTCGCAGCGTGTGCCGCATGGTGTGCCAGCGAACTTGCCGAACGTCCCAGTGCCCGCATTCTCGTCCTCGCGCAATCGCTCTCCACGCGCCGCGGCGCTCTTGAGCGTGCCTTCCTGCGTAGTCTTCCCGCCCCGTCCTTCGAGCTCTCTCTCGGACTCCCTCTCAAACAGGTGCCTCTCGCGCGTGCCGCGACACTCCTTCTGCGGTGGCTCACCAGTTCCTTGCTTGAAAGCGAGATCGACTGGCTTCTCTCCACCGGCTTCGCTGCTATGCAAAAGGAGACGTTGCAACTGCAGTCGTATATGTACGCGCTGCGCCGTGCCGGCCGCATGCGGCCCCAGTGGCCACTTGAAGTATTCCTCGATCAACCTGGTGCAGTGCAGCCGCCGCGCGAATGGGTGCGCCGCCTCATCGAAGCACACCGTCGAGTGGACGCAGCTCTCTCTCTCAGTCAGCCCACACTCGAGTGGTCGGTATTCGCTTTCGAGCTGCTCGCATCTCTCGGCCTGCCGGGTGAAGGCATTTCGAGCACCGAGCATCAGACATGGCAGCGCCTTCAGACTGCGCTGGAAACGACCGGCTCACTTGCATTCGACGGGCGGCATATCAGCTGGAGCGACTTCCTCCAGCAGCTCGACAACGTTCTCGCAGACTCGCTCTTCGCTGCGGAGTCACATAACGCACCCATCCAGATCGCCGGCCCGGCAGAGGCCGCCGGACTCACTGCGGACGCTATCTGGTTCCTCAGCGCCAGTGAAGAGCAGTGGCCAGCTCCAGGCTCCACACACCCACTTCTGCCTCTCTACGTTCAACGCGAGAGCGGCATGCCGCACGCCACCGCGCAGCTCGACTGGCAACTCGCGCAGGCTACCACCACGCGCATTCTTGCCTCCGCGCCAGCTGTCACGTTCAGTTACGCTCTACACACCACCGAGGCCAACGCGCGCCCGTCACGCCTCATCCCGATCACGCCGCAGCCCATTCCTGCCGGTCTCGCACCTCACGCGTCCGTAGCGCCACAAATCATCGAAGTCCGCGATGTAGCGCGCATTCCCTTCCCGCACGCAACGGTCTCCGGTGGCGCCTCCACGCTCACAGCGCAGTCGCAGTGCCCCTTCCAGGCCTTTGCCACGGCCAGGCTCGGCGCCCGAGCATGGGCCCCTGCAGAGTTCGGCCTCTCCGCCGCGCAACGCGGTCAGTTACTCCACGCTGTCCTTCATGCCATTTGGGCTGGCCCACCACACGGCATCCGCTCGCTAACAGATCTTCGAGCTCTCCCCAACCTCGGTGCGTTTGTACTGGCACATGTTCAGCGAGCCATGCAGACCGGGCTCCCCGATGGCTCGCGCGACCGCATGCCAAGCCGCTATCTTGAGCTCGAGGCCGAGCGCCTCATTGCCCTCATCATCGAGTGGCTCAACTACGAATCCGCTCGCGCTGACTTCACCGTCGAGCAGACTGAAGCAGAGTCCTCCGCCGCGGTAGCCTCTCTGGTTCTCAATCTCCGACTCGACCGCATTGATCGCCTCAGCGACGGAACGCTCGCCGTCATCGACTACAAAACCGGCAAAGTCTCCGCCAGTGCGTGGGATCTTCCCCGCCCCGACGATGTGCAGCTTCCGCTGTACGCCACCTTCGCCCTCTACGGTGAAAACCCCGGAGGTCTGCTCATTGCCCAGCTTCGTGCAGGAGAGTCAGGATTCTCAGGACGTATGCGCGATGCACAGACAACACTATTCCCGGCGCTCACACGCAGTGCATCGTTGGTAAACAAGCCACTCACAGATGAACAACTGGACTCCTGGCGCAGCCACATCGAGCAGCTTGCCCACGACTTCCTTTCCGGCCGTTCAGTTGTCGATCCACGCGATTGGCCAAAGACATGCGACCGTTGCGGCTTGCACTCACTGTGCCGTATCCGCGAAAACCGTGCGGCCATCGAGAGCGACAACGAGGAGGAAGCCGATGAGTAAGCCGCTCCCTCCCGATCAGCAGCAGCGCATCGCCGCGCTTGATATCTCACGTTCAGTCCTCGTGCAGGCTCCCGCCGGCTCCGGAAAAACCGACCTGCTCACGCGCCGCTTCCTTCGCCTGCTCGCCGAGGTCAACGACCCCTCCGAGATCGTCGCCATCACCTTCACCAACGCGGCTGCGGCAGAGATGCGCCATCGCATCCTGTCTGAGCTTGAAAAAGCCGCACTCACGCCGCCCGACGATCTTTCCGATTCCTTCTCGATGTCTGTACTCGCCGCGCGTGCCCTTGCTCGTTCACGCGCACTCGGCTGGCAACTCCCCGACCTCGCATCGCAGTTACGTATCACTACCATCGATGCCTTTTGCCGCGAGCTCGCCATTCAGCAGCCCATCCTCTCCGGATATGGCAATCGCCTCGACATCGCGCCTCAGCCCGCCGAGCTCTACCGCCGTGCAGCACGCGCCACGCTCCAACAAATCGGCTCTGGATCAGCCGAATTCAATGCAGCACTCGAGCGTCTCTTGTTATGGCGCGACAACGGATGGTTCGATCTTGAAAATCTGCTCGTTGACATGCTCGCTAAGCGCGACCGCTGGATGCACGAGCTAGTCCTCTCGCACAACCCCGACTGGGATGCGCTGCGCGCGCAGCTTGAGCGTCCCTTCGCACGCGCCGTCGTCGCTTGCCTCACGTCACTCGATGCGCATCTGGATCAATTGCCGCGAGCACGCGCCGAGGCGATGACGCTCGCACGCTTCGCCGATACGCAACTCGAGCACCCACGCTTCACCGCACTCACTGAACTCCCGGATTTCCCCAACGCGCCTTACGACGACCTTGAGGCCTCACATGCTGCCTTCGTCTGCCTCGCTGATCTTGTCTTCACCAAAGACGGTGCCTTCCGCACCCGCCTGGATAAGAACCTCGGTTTCCCTGCTGATCGCAAGACTGAAAAATCGCGCCTCGTAGCACTCATCGACCAATTACGCTCCGTTGAGGACCTCGGCACTGCACTCGCCGCAGTCCGCGAACTTCCATCGCCGCGTTACACCGACGACGACTGGCAGATCGTGCGCGCCTGCTTCATCCTCTTGCGCTACGCTGTCGCCGAGCTGAAGATCGTTTTCGCTTCAGCAGGCACAGTTGATTTCACTGAGATCTCGCAGATCGCCCTGCGCATCCTCGTCGATGACGATGGCACCCCCTCAGATGCAGCACTCAGCATCGCCGACGGAATCCGCCACCTACTTGTCGACGAATTCCAGGACACAAGCCGCCGCCAGCACCGCCTTCTCGCCTCCATCGTCGCCGCATGGCCCGACACCACAGGCCGCACGCTCTTCGTTGTCGGCGATCCCATGCAGTCCATCTACTTCTTCCGCGACGCCGACGCCGAGCTCTTCTCCCGCGTTCGCAACGCTGGCCTTGAAATCCACGGTGAGCCCGCACTGCCATTCCGCCACGTTCCGCTCTCCGCCAACTTCCGCACCGCGCACGCGCTCGTCCACTCGCTCAATCGCACCTTCGGCGACGTCTTCGCCGCAAACGACGGCAGCGGCATAGAATTCTCGCCGGCCACGCCGGCACGCGAACTTCCTGGCTCGCCCTCAGCCGCACGCACACTCCACGTCGACTTCGTCCCGCAGTCGGCCTCAAGTGCAGACCGCGACGCCGCGCGTGA